>JAQBHE010000552.1:0-2899 GCA_032128015.1 Holophagae bacterium | reverse complement strand
TAGCGCTCGAGCACCCTTTCCGGGTCCCACCCGCTGGCACCCGAGCCGAACGTGATCTCGAGACGCTCGGCGCGACGAGTCCGTTCGGCGCGATCCCTCGACGAGCTGGTCCAGGAACCGAACCGGGCCACCGGCCACTGCGCGGAGTCGTGCCCACGCGGGCGGCGGTCCTCCCAGGGCAAGAACTCGTAGGCGTCGCGCCAGGTCGCGCCCTGTGCGACCTCGCTCTCCGCCTCGCGCACCAGCGCCAGGTAGGCGACCGAAATCACGCGCGGCCCGGCCGCGTGTGGCCCGGCCACGTGTGGCCCGCCT
Source organism: Holophagae bacterium (assembly GCA_032128015.1). GTDB lineage: Bacteria > Acidobacteriota > Thermoanaerobaculia > Multivoradales > Multivoraceae > JAQBHE01. The sequence goes on along the minus strand of JAQBHE010000552.1, from coordinate 2,587 downwards.
TCGCTCCGCGATCCCGGACTCGATCCTGGACTATCGAGACGATCACGATCGCCGAAGGTGTACAGCTGCTCGGCGTAGCCGACGTCGAGTCCGGTCTGTTCGAGCACCCAGCCCCGTAGACCCAGCTCGAGGGTGCGGTCGCCGCGCGGGTCGAGCGCGCCGAACGGCAGCGCCGGCAGTTCCGAGCGGCCGACCTCGCTGCGCCCGACCGTCAGCACCCGCGGCGCCTCGTCGGTGACCGCGAGGATCGCTGCGCTGAGGACGATCTCGACCCGGGCGGCGGCGGTCAACGAGCCGCGCCTCCGACCGACCGGGGCGCCGTCGGCGAGACCTCGGCCTGCCATTCGAGATCGCGCTCGAACACCGCGGCAAAGTGCGCAGCCGCCGATTGCGCGACCCGCTCGAGCCGCGGCCGCTCGCCGGTCAACCGCTCGATCGAAGTCATCCGGACGTCGGGCAGCCCGCAGGCGACGATGCCGCCGAACATCTCGAGATCGGTGGCGACGTTGACCGCGAAGCCGTGGGTGGTCACCCAGCGTTTGAGGTGGATCCCGATCGAAGCGATCTTGGCGGCGCCGACCCACACCCCGATATGCGGGCGGTCGACGCCGGGGCTACCGCTGACGCCGAACTCGGCAAGGGTCCGCACCAGCACTTCTTGGAGGTCGCGGACGTAGCGCCGGATGTCGCGGCGATCGGCGCCGAGATCGATCACCGGGTAGCCCACCAGCTGACCCGGTCCATGGTAGGTCACCTGACCGCCGCGGTCGGTAGCCACGACTTCGATCCCGCGCGCACGGAGCCAACCGCGGTCGGCCGTGACGTCGACCGGATTGGCGTTGCGGCCCAGGGTGTAAACCGGCGGGTGCTCGAGGAGCAGCAGACTCTCGGCCGCCGCGCCTGCGAGCACCGCGGCACGACACTCGAGCTGGAGCTCGAGGGCGTCGGAATAGCCGATGCGGCCGAGGTACGAGGCGTGAAGCGTGGAGCGGTGCGGGGTCTGGGCCATCAGTCGCGATAGGCCGAGAGCTCGTCCCAGCTCGAGCCGGTCAGGGTCTCTTTGACCCGCACCATGAAGCGCTCAGCGTCCGCGCCGTCGATCAAACGGTGATCGTAGGACAGCGCCAAGTACGCCATCGAGCGGATCCCCAGGCCATCGATTCCTTGCTCGTCGGTGATCACCACCGGCCTTTTCTCGATCGCTCCCACGCACAGGATCGCCACCTGCGGCTGGTTGATCAGCGGGGTCCCGAACAGGCTGCCGAACACCCCGGGGTTGGTGATCGTGAAGGTGCCGCCGCGGACTTCCTCGGGCTTGAGGCGACGGGCACGAGCGCGCTCGGCGAGGTCGTTGGCTCGGGTGGCGAGTCCGACCAGGTTCAAATGCTCGGCGTTCTGGATCACCGGCACGATCAGGCCGCTGTCGATGGCCACTGCCATCCCGAGGTGGATGTCGCGCTTGTAGACCACGTTGGTGCCGTCGATCGAAGCGTTGAACTTCGGGTAGGTCTTGAGGCCGTCGATCACCGCCCGGAAGATGAAGGGCATGAAGGTCAGCTTGGTGCCGGCCTTGCGCTCGAAGGCGTCCTTCGCCCGCCTGCGGGCCGCCACCACGGCCGACATGTCGACGTCGAACACCGTGGTGACGTGCGCCGAAGTCTGCTGGGAGTAGAGCATGTGCGCCGCGGTCAGACGGCGAATCCGGGACATCGGTTCGATCTCCACCCGCTCACCATCGCCATACGCTGGAACTGCGAACTCGAGCTCGGTGGATGCCGCTGGTGGGCGCGCCTGGGTTACCACCGACTCGGCGCTGCGGACCAGATCGCGTCGCTGCGCGGCCGGCTGCTGCTCTTGTCGCGTCCCCTCCGGCTCACGCTCCTCGAGCTGACGGTCCTCGAAGCTAGCTCGGTGCGCGTCCTCTGAAGGTGCCGAAGGCGCCGCCGGCGGGGCGGGAGGCGCCGGGGGCGCGGAAGGCGTGGAAAACGCCCCAAGCCCGGTTCCGTCGTCTTCTTCGGGCACCTGTTCGAGGTAGAGCAGAATGTCGCGCTTGGTCACTCGGCCGTGGATCCCGGTGCCCGGGATCTGCGAGACGTCGATCCCTCGCTCGGCGGCGATCCGGCGCACCACCGGGCTCGAAAAAGTCCGGACTCGCTCTTCCACCGTCGCGCTCGCGAACGCCTGAGTCGGCGCGGCGAACCGGGGTGGCTCGGCGAACCGGGGCGGTTCGGCGGCGGTCGGTGACGGTGGCGCGGCGACCGCCTCTCGCGAAGCGCCGATTCGACCGATGACGGTGTCGACCGCCACGGTCGTCCCCTCGGCGAAATGGATCTCGAGCAGGGTGCCGGACACCGGGCTCGGAATCTCGGCGTCGACCTTGTCGGTCGAGATCTCGAGCAGGGGCTGGTCGCGCTCGACCGGCTCGCCGACCGCCACCAGCCAGCGGGTGATCGGTCCTTCGGCGATCGACTCGCCCATCTGCGGCATGATCACATCGGTTGCCATCGCCTGAAACCCTATCGTTGCACGTCGTTGCCGATCAAGCGTGGAGCGGCCGCCCCAGCGCCGCTTGCGCCGCCTCGGCCAC
>JAQBHE010000551.1:0-6187 GCA_032128015.1 Holophagae bacterium | reverse complement strand
CACAGCCCAGGTCACGGGCCAGCTCACCGCCCAGGTCACCGCCCAAGTCACCGCCCAGGTCACAGCATCGCACCGAACGCCAGCGACTTCCGACCGACCGACCTGACAGTCACCGCCCCGCCATCCCTCCAGGAGTCCTCGATGCCCGTTCTCGATTCGCCATTCCTTGCCGGCCTACGCCGGCGTCACTTTCGGGCCCTGCTGGCAGTCGCCGGCGCCCTGGCCCTCACCGGCGCCACCCACGCCGCCGAAGACCGTGCCCTCACCGCGCACCAGCGGCTCGCTCGCGAGATCTTCGAGGAGCTGATCGAGATCGACACTTCCGACTCGGTCGGCGACAACACCGCCGCCGCCGAGGCGATGGCGAAGCGGCTCAAGGCCGCCGGCTTCCCGGCCGCCGACGTGCAGGTGCTCGCACCGGCCCCGCGCAAGGGCAATCTCGTGGTGCGCCTGCGCAGCCCCAAGGCCCAGGCGGGACCGCTGCTGCTGCTCGCCCACATCGACGTCGTCGAGGCCCGGCCCGAGGACTGGACCCTGCCGCCGTTCCAGTTCGTCGAGCAGGACGGGTACTACTACGGCCGCGGCACCAGCGACGACAAAGACCAGGCCGCGATCTGGATCGCCAACCTGATCCGTTACAAGCGAGAGGGGTTGCAGCCGAAACGCGACATCATCGTCGCGCTCACCGCCGACGAAGAAGGCGGCGATTGGAACGGCGTCCAGTTCCTGCTCGCCGAACACCGTGAGCTGATCGCCGCCGACTTCGCGCTCAACGAGGGTGGCAGTGGCGCGATTCGCGACGGCCGCTATCTCCTAAACGCGGTCCAAGCGAGCGAGAAGGTCTACCAGAGCTACCGTCTCGAGGTCACCAACCCCGGCGGCCACAGCTCGTTGCCGGTTCCCGACAACGCGATCTACCACCTGGCGCGCGCGATCACCAAGATCGCCGACCTCGAGTTCCCGGTCAAGCTCAACGAAGTGACCCGCAAGCTCTTCGAGCGCAGCGCGGCGATCGAGGACGGCGAGGTTGGGGCGGCGATGCGCGGGGTACTCAACCGACCGCCCGATCCGGCCGCGGTGGCAAAGCTCAGCGATTTCCCGCATTGGAACGCGCGCCTGCGCACCACCTGCGTCGCCACCCAGCTTGCCGCCGGCCATGCCGAGAACGCATTGCCCCAACGCGCCTCGGGAGTCGTCAACTGCCGAATTCTCCCCGGTGAGGATCCCGGCGAAGTGCTGGGCACCCTGCGCCAGGTGGTCGGCGACGACCAGGTCTCGATCACCCCGATCAAGGAAGCCACGCCCAGCCCACCGTCGCCGCTCACCCCCGAGGTATTGGGAGCAATCGAGGCGGTCACCGAGGAGCTGTGGCCCGGAGTCCCGGTGGTGCCGACCATGAGCACTGGCGCCACCGACGGTCTCTATCTACGCAACGCTGGCATCCCGGTCTACGGAGTCTCGGGGATCTTCGGCGACGTCGACGACGTTCGCGCCCATGGCCAGAACGAACGGATCCGGGTGAACTCGTACTTCGAGGGGCTCGAGTTCCTCGACCGCCTGGTGCGCCGGCTGGCTTTCTAGAAGCGGACTTCTTCGGTTCAGGTCCACGAGCCGCGCCGGCTCGGCAGCTCGAGCGCCACACGCAACCGCGCGAGGAACTCGCGAATCGGCACCGCTTGCGCTCCGAACCGGGCGAGGTGCGCGGTTTCCTGTTGGCAGTCGATGAAGTCGAAACCCCAACCTCGCAGCCGCTCCGCCAGCGCCACCAGCGCCACCTTGGAGGCGTCGGGGCACAGGCTGAACATCGACTCTCCGAAGAACACTCCACCGAGCGCCACCCCGTAGAGACCGCCGACCAGCTCGCCGCTGGTGAAGGCCTCGACCGAGTGCGCGAAACCTCGGCGGTGGAGCTCGCGGTACGCCGCCGCCATCTCGTCGGTGATCCAGGTGTCGGAGCGACCGGGACGCCTGCTCTCTGCACAGGCGGCGATCACTTCGTTGAACGCGGTGTCGTAGCGCACCTCGAAGCCGCCGCGGCGCATGGTTCGCTGCAGCGAGCGGGAGACCCGGAAGTCGTCGAGCATCAGCACGAATCGTGGATCCGGCGACCACCAGAGGTGCGGATAGCCCTCACCGAGCACCGGCCAGGGGAAAATCCCAGCGGCGTAGGCCGCGAGCAAGCGCTCGGGCGACAGGTCCCCACCGACCGCTACCAGACCCTGATCGTCTGCGACCTCGGCGGGGGGAAACACCAAATCGTCAGCGAGCCAGATCGGACCGCGATCGAGCGACCTAGTGGACGGGGGCGTTGGTCGTCGGGAATCCTTCACGGCACGGCTACGCTAGCATCGGCCCGATGACCGCAACGTCAGACGCCAGGGCCGCGACGTCGCCAAACGTCCTGATCGCCGACCTCCACTTCCCCGAGGGACCACGCTTCCGGGACGGCCGGCTGCTGTTCTCTGACTTCTACGCCCACGAGGTGGTGGCGGTGGATCCGGACGGAAAGCGTCAGACCGTGGTCCGGGTTCCCAACCAGCCGTCGGGACTCGGCTTCGATCCCCAGGGTCGGTTGCTCGTGGTGTCGATGCTCGACCGCCGCCTGCTGCGCCACGACCCTGATGGCCTGACTGAAATCGCCGATCTCTCCGAACTCGCACCGTCGCACCTCAACGACATGGTGGTCGATCGTCGCGGCCGCGCCTACATCGGCAACTTCGGGTTCGATCGCCATCGCGGCGAAGCGCCCCGTACCACAGCGATCTTTCGCGTCGACCCCGACGGGGCGGTGAGCGTTGCTGCCGACGAGACGTTCTTTCCCAACGGCTCGGCGATCACCGACGACGGCGAGACCCTGATCGTCGCCGAGACCTGGGCGCGCCGGCTCACCGCATTCCGGATCTGCGCCGACGGATCCCTCGCAGATCGGCGAACCTTCGCGGACCTCGGCGACGGCGTGCCCGACGGCATCTGCCTCGACGCCGAGGGCGCGGTGTGGGTCGCCGACCCGCGCCACAACGAGGCGTTCCGAGTCCTCGAAGGGGCGCAGGTCACCCAGCGAATCGCCGCCGATCGCGGGGTCTTCGCCTGCATGCTCGGCGGCGAGGACCGCCGGACGCTTTTCTTGTGCACCGCCGCGACCTCGGGTCCCCAGGCGGCCGAGTCGCGAACCGGCAGGATCGAGTATGTGAGGGTCGAGATCCCGGGCGCGGGACTGCCATGAATAGAAAAGCCGGCGCCGTGGTGATCTCAAAGCACGACCCCGAATGCTCTGGCGGCATCATCGGACGCTCGCCGAAAGCAAGCATCATCGGATGCGCCGCGGTCGCGCTCGTCCTCGGCTGCTCCGGACCGCGAGCCCAGCAGCAGGCCGCCGACTGGCCGCAGTGGCGGGGTCCGTCGAGCCGAGGCCTCGCGGCCTCCGGCCCCCTGCCCAGCACATGGAGCGCCGACAGCAGCAACGTTCGCTGGCGCACCAAACTCCCCGGCGCCGGCAACTCTTCGCCGATCGTGGTTGGGGATCGCGTCTTCCTGACGACGGCGCACTACGCTGACCGTGATGACGGGATCGCGACCGACGAGCCCGACAATTCCGACGGCCCGGAGGAGGTGGACGGCCTGGACCGGCTAACCGAACAGGACGACGATGAGGCCGAGGAGAGTCATGACGGCGTCGGCGTCGCGACCAGGCGGGGCCGGACGGCACTCATGGCTCAACGCCAGATGTGGCGCACCGTCATCGCGGTTGATCTCGCCTCCGGCGAGGTCCTGTGGTCCCGCGACCTGTTCCTGACTCCCTCGGGCCGCCTTCACCACGAGAACACCGCTGCGGCCGCAACTCCGGCGGCCCGCGACGGCCGAGTCTTCGCCTACTTCGGCTCTCACCTCGCGAGCCTCGACTACGACGGCAACGTGCTGTGGCAGCTCGAGGTCGAACCGAACCACGCCGTGAACACCCGCTATGGGGCCGCTAGCTCGCCGGCACTGAGCCGCAGCTCGGTGATCGTCTTCCAGGATCAAGAATGGGCCGACGCCGAGGAAGTCGGCTGGCTCGCGGCCTACGATCAACGGACCGGCGAGCCGAAGTGGCGGACCGAATGGGACGACAGCTGCTGCTCTTACAGCACTCCTCTTGTGGTCGATCGAGGCACCGGCGAAGAGGTCCTGGTCGCTCACTCCGGGAGAATCGCGAGCTACTCCGCGACCACCGGCGAGAAGCTGTGGCAGCACCCCTACCTGATCAACCAGATGATCGGCACCCCGGTGGTCGACGGCGACCTGGTCTTGATCGCCGGCGGCGCCAACAACGTCAAGAGCACTCTCGTCCTGCGCCTAACCGGCGCCGGCCGCTCGACCACGGTCGACGAGCTTTGGAGCAGTCAACGCCTGGTCCCGGAGAATTCCTCGCCCCTGCTCTACGAGGACAAGCTCTTCACCGTCACCGACCGGGCAGTGGTTGCAGCTCATCACCCGACCACCGGCGAGCTCCTCTGGCAGCACCGTTTGGGTTTCGGCAGAACCCGAGCTTCTCTGGTCGGCGGCGACGGCAAGATCTACGCCGTGTCGACGTCGGGCTGGGTGACGGTGTTCCGATCCAGCGACCAGTTTGAGCTCGTTGCCGAGAACTATCTCGACGACGAAGGCACCAACGCCTCACCGGCGATCGCCGGCGGGTGTCTGATCCTGCGCACCCGAAGCTACCTGGCGTGCATCGCGCCCGAGGCCGGCGCTGCGGCCGCCGGCAACTGAGATGGCTCGCCGCCGTTCGACCATCGCCGGCGGCATGCTGCTGGTCGGCGCCGTTCTCGCTGGCTGCCGAGCGCCAGATCCTCCCGAGTGGCCCCAGTGGCGGGGCGCGGCCGGCGACGGCACCTCGAACGCCCAGCCGTTGCCGGCGGCGTGGGGACCCGATTCCGAGAACATCCGCTGGCGCGCCGAGATCCCGGGAACCGGCAATTCCTCGCCGGTGGCGGCCAACGGACGGGTGTTCTTGACCACCAGCTACCAGGTCGACGCCGACCCCGAAGGCAATCACTGGCGGGTCGTCCTCGGCTATGACCTCGCGACCGGACAACCGCTCTTCGAAACGCGAGTGGTCGCGGCGCCGGCCGAGAAGAGACACTGGCTCAACACCCTGGCCGGCCCCAGCCCGGCCACCGACGGGCGCTATGTCTACGCCTACTTCGGGGCTGTCCTCGCCAAGCTCGACCGCGACGGCGGGGTGGTCTGGCAGCTCGATATCGATCCCGACTACTACCGCTTCAGCCGCTACGGCGCCGCCAGCTCGGTGGTGCTCCACGACGACCTCATCGTCATCGCCCAGGACAAAGAGTACGCCGACACCGAGGACGTGGGCTGGCTCGCGGCGTACGACCGCAACACCGGCGTCTTGCGCTGGCGCACCGAATGGACCGACACCTGTTGTTCGTACTCGACGCCGATCGTGATCGGGCACGGCAAGCAGGCCCAGGTCGTGTTCGCCCATTCGGGCGCGGTGGTCGGCTACGACCTCGAGACCGGCAACCCGATGTGGCACCACGAATACCCGATGCTCCAGATGGTCTCGACGCCCGTGCAATCGGGGAACCTGCTCGCGATCCTCGGTGGCGCCGACAACCAGCGCGGCAACGTCATGCTCCGGCTCAGCGAACCCAAGGACCGTGGCGGCGACAGTGCCATGCACATCGAGGAGCTATGGCGCCACGACCGGCTGGTGCCTCAGGTGTCGTCGCCAGTGTTCGCCAACGGCCTGCTGTTCTCGCTCACCGTCAACGGGGTGCTGGTGTGCTGGCAACCGGAGACCGGCGAGGTCTTGTGGCAGCAACGGCTGGCGCGCGCAAAGAACCACGCTGCGCTCGCCGCCGCGGACGGCAAGGTCTACGCTGTCTCGGCCACCGGCTCGTCTGTGGTGGTGGCGGCCGCGAACGAGGTCCGCGTCCTCGCTGAGAACGAGCTCGGCGAGCTCGGAACCACTGCTTCGCCGGCGATCGCCGGCGGCTGCCTGCTGGTGCGCGGCGAGCGCCATCTGTTCTGCATCGAGGCCGAATCGCGATAAGCACCGCGCCTCGGGTCCGCTGCCCATTACGCTAGAAGTCTTGAACCCCAGAACTTGATCTCGCAGGTCAAGTTCTCGATGGCGGGGTTCGAGACTCTCAACGGGCTCCCAGGAGCCCGTCTCGCTGGGGAG
>JAQBHE010000550.1:0-3548 GCA_032128015.1 Holophagae bacterium | reverse complement strand
CGGTGCCCAAGTGGCCAGCAACGAGCGGACTCCATCGGGTGAGCCGGATCGGTTGTCGCGCTTCGGTTTCGAAGCCACCGAGCTGACGCCCGACATCGCGGCCGAGATCGGCAGCGAGGGACAGCAGGGAGTCGTGGTCTCCCAGGTCGATCCGGCGGGCCCCGCGGCGCGCGCCGGGCTGCGCCGCGGTGACCTGATCCAGCGTGTCGGTCGCGACGAAGTGACGACCGTAGGCGCGTTGCGCTCGTCGCTGGCCGCGGCTTCGGACGAAGACGTAGCCCTTCTGGTTCGGCGCGGTCCGGGCAGTCTGTACCTGGTCCTGAAGCCGTCCGAGCCAGCGCACGGCCGCTAGACGGGCGTGCGCCTTCGGGTCCGCGCCCGAAGTCAACGACACTCGATCACCACGCCGCGCCGCTCGACGCAAGGTCGTTGGGCGGCGCGGCTCTGTTTCCGGACGGTCCCGCGGGGCGATGGCAATCGGGCATGCTCGCCCCGGAGCGTTGATGCCGAGCGGCTAGACTCGGCGAGTCGGTCCTCGTCTCCCCTCGAGATCACAGTCTCCCGTAGGCCCGTAGGCCGGTGAACGATGTGGCGAATCGGATCCAAGGCCACGAGGAGTTGGGGTGCGCGCCGTGTCTGGGTGAGGCGCGGACGATGGCTGGTGGCTGTCGGCCTCGGTCTCGTCGGGTGGCTGGCGTGGCAGATGCTCGGTGGCTTCGACCCCCAACTGTCGTTGCCCGTGCACGCGTACGCCGTGTCCGCGCCCGAACCGACGCCGAGGGAGGGCGAAGGGGCCACGGCGCGAGGGGAGCGCGCGCGAACCTTGGTCGTCTTCCTGACTTCAGATTCAGGGTGGCTCGGTCTCAACCGAGCGCTCCCGCAGGCACTTGCCCGAGCCGGTTATCCCACGGTGGGTCTGAACAGCCTGCGCTACTACTTGAGACCCCGGACCCCGGAGGGTGCCTCCCAAGACCTGGCGCGAATCCTGGAGACGTACTCGGACCGCTGGGGGACCGACCGCTGGGCGATCATCGGCTATTCGTTTGGCGCTGGCGCGTTGCCTTTCTTGGTCAACCGGCTCGACGATCGCTGGCTCGAGACCCTGAGTGCGGTCGCGTTCCTGGCCTATCCGGGCAGCGCGAGTTTCCAGTTCAAGCCGGCGGGCTGGTTGCTTCATGCCGACCCGGACGCGCGCTCGGCGACCGCGGAAGTGGCGCGGCTGCCCAAGGTGCCCAGCATCTGTATCGCGGGCGATTCCGACCCGATTCGAGACTGCCGCTCGATCGAATCGCTTGGCGTCGAGCGGCGACTGTTGGCTCTCGGTCACGGTCTCCATCCCGTGACACCCGAGATCACCGCCATGGTTCTCGCGACCCTCGATCGTGGAGCGGCGACCAAGACGCGGCCATCCGAATCGTTCGGCGGAACGCCGTAGCAGAGACGCGCTCGTCAGCGCGACAACAGTCCGCGCAATCCTCCCGAGATCAACACCGAAACATCGAGCAAGGCCCGGGTGGTGCCGAGACCGTGGGGAGCGGCCAGATAGCGAGGCTCCCACACCGGATCGAACTTCTCCTTGGAGCAGCAGGGCGCCACCCGTCGTGCTCAGCAGTCCGAGCCAGAACGTGATCATGGTGAAGGTGATCACCCGGACCACCTGGAAGGCGTCGAGGCCCGCGGTCGCATAGAGCCGAAGCCGTAGCGGCATCGAGGTGAAGAGGGTGAAGCCGAGAGCGTTGCCGACGCTGTACGCGAGCAGGCTGATCGGCGCCGACTTCTTCAGGCTCAGCGGACTCCCGATGTACCGGAGCGCCAGCCAGTCGTAGCCGGTGAGGGCGAGATAGCCGAGGATCGTGAAGGTCGCGCCGAGCAGCAGGCTCGAGAGCGGCGTCTCTCTCAGTCCAGCCGCGATGTCGGCCAGGTGATGTTGCTGGAGCTGCCGGCGGAGCAGCTCGAAGGCCACGATCGCGGCCGCCACCGGCAGCAGTGCGAGCGCGTACCGCAGCCAGCGGGAGCGATGTCGAGGCCTGGTTGCTTCGCCGACGGTCTGGGAGGCGGGGGTTGGATCCTCGGTCAACGATCCTCCGGGCAAGTTCCTGTGACTTCGGCAATCTACCAACTGCACTCGAAGCTCGACCAGTTGCTCACCCACCAGTGGCAGCGGTTGCTCGAGATCCAACGACTGCAGATCGACGCCTTGGAGGAGCTATCGGGGCCGCGGAACCGCGAGCAAGGGTCGGACGAGCCGGTTGACGGCGCCTGAGACTGCCGCCGCGACGGGCTCAGGAGATCTCGCGGATCTTGAGCGCGAGGCCGACGAGCAGCAAAGCGATGAAGCCGAGCGAGACCCAGAGCCCGGTGCGCCGCGACGACAGCTCGGCGATCGCGACGTCGCCGGCGGTGATCGCCTGCTGGGCGTAGACGACCCCTTGTTGGTGCTTGGCGCGGAACGGACTGTCGTCAGCCGCTGAGAACGAGTGCACCAGAACCTCGAGCTCGATCTGGGAATCGACGGCCTGGTCGATCGCTGCCTGGGCTCCCAGGGTCTGGACGCCGCCGCGTCTTGCCCGCAGCACCCGGCGCTCGGCGCTGGCGGTGAGTGCGGTGAGCTCGCGCATGCCGCGCAACATCGACGCCGCGGTTGCCGCACCCTTCGACTCGCCGTCCCCGGTGTCCGAGCCGTGGCACTGCGAGCAGCGGATCACCTGGCGTTCGGCGATCTCTCCGGTCACTGGGTCGTCGTACTGGAAGTGGGTCTTGCCGATGCGGAACTTGTCGAACAGCCGGCCGAACTCCGGACGCCGCCGCGATTCGCCGTTCTCGTCGACCACCGAGTGGGTGGGCAGCTCGAGAGCACGATCGACCATCCAGTCGAACCGGTGCTCGGCGTCGAGATTCACGGGCAAGGTCGCGAGGAGTCCGTCGCGAATGTCCTGATAGCGACGACCCGATGCCGCGAGATCAATCGGCGCGGCGGTCTCGTCGTTGGCTTTCTCGTGGCAGAAAGCGCACGGAGTTTCGGGTAGCGGCGCAAGCATCGCCAGCGTCGGTCGCAACACAGCGTGGTGTCCGTGGCAAGTGTCGCACTCGCCGAAGGACACATGACCGACCAGGGCCGCTTGTGGCTCCGGCGCCTCGTGACATTCGTTGCAGGTTTCCCCGGCGCTGAGCTCTTGGTGCTCTTGCAGCAGATCGTGCTTGTTGCTTGCCCGGAACAGCTCCGCTTCGCGACCGTGGCACTGGCCGCAGACGAAGGCCAGCGAGTCGAGACCGGGGGGCGCGGCGCCGTGGTTGCCGTGGCAGTCGTTGCAGGTCGGCGCGAACAGGTCCTCTTTGTCCAGTAGCGCCTTCGCGTGGACGCTCTGGCGCCACAGGGCCAGCTGGTCGATCGGCAGCGGCCGGCCGTCGGCGAGGGTCGACGACTCCATCCGCTCGGCATCCGAGTGACAGGCGCCACAGGTCTCGGCGACCCGCCTGGGATGGGTGGGTGCTTCGGGGTCGTCGACCTTGAGGATGCCGTGAACGCCGTGGCAATCGATGCAGGTCGC
>JAQBHE010000549.1:0-11403 GCA_032128015.1 Holophagae bacterium | reverse complement strand
CGAGGCGCTCGAGCGCCTCGAGCAGCGGCCATGGGTCGTACCAGTCGTAGAGACCGCCGAACAGGATCCGCCGCTCGCCGCCGGCGCGCGCGGGGAGCAGCCGGCGCGGGGGCGGCAGCTCCGCGGGCTGACCGAACGGCGCCACCCCGATCAGCCCGTCGAGCCTGGGGTCGACCGCCAGGCGCTCCGGGTTGAGCCGACCCAAAGCCGCCAAGAAGCCGAGATAGAACAGCCGCTGTTCCTCCGATGAGCACAGCACGAAGTCGGCGGCGCTCGCTTGCAGCACCCAGCTCGCGTGATCGTTGCGGTAGGGGTCGTAGCCGAGGGTCTCGGAGTAGTGCATGTTCTCGACCAGCCAGGGATCGAAGAGGTCGATCGCGAGCGGCAGGTGGGGCAATCCGATCGCCACGTCGTTGGCGAGCTGGCCCTGGGCGACCACTGCCGCGCAACCGGCGAGCTGACTCCCAAGCATTCCTGGCTCGAAGACCCGAGTGTCGACACCCGGCGGCACCGCCAGCGATACCGTGGCCTCGCCGTCCGGACGCGGCGACACCAGCACCACCTCGAAGCCGGCACCGGCGAGCGCCCGCGCCATCTCCAGGTAGCGAATCCCGATCCCGGCCATCCGCTCGCGCAGCGGCTCGCTGCACACCAACCCGACGCGGCTCATCCGCTCCGCCCGCGCAAGCGCTCGACGAACCGGTGCAATCGCCAGGCGCGCGAGCCTTCCATCGAGCCAATCAGCCGGTTGAGCCGCTCGATCTCCGAGTAGGTCTGCTGCAGCGCCTCGTCCTGCCGCCGAAGACCTTCCGCCTGCTGCCCGAGAGCTTGCTGCTGTTGCTCGATCGCCGCTCCTTGGATGACGCTCCGTTGCCGGTGCTCTTCCAGAGCGCGGGCGAGCTCGCCCGTGCTCGAGTGCAGCGCGCTCGATGACCCGCGCTCGGCATCGAGCGCAGCCCGCAGGTCGGTCGCCGCGGCCCGCAGCTGAACCTCTTGGTCGTAGAGCCGCTGGACCTCGACCGCGGTGGCGGCGTGGTCGCGCAGCCAACGATCCCGCTCCTCGCGAAGCCCCACGGCCTCGCCGTGGAGGCGGTGGTTGTCCGCTTCGACCCGGTCTCGCACCGCCTCCTGGCGCAGCCAAGACTGACGCTCCTCCTGGAGTGCGACGACTTCGCCGTTGAGCCGCTGATTCTCCTCGCGCACCCGCGCGCCTTCCTCCTCGAGGTCGAAACCGCGCTGCGCCAGGCGTTCGCGCTCCAGACTCTGCGCCACCACCTCCTGGCCTTTGTGATCCCGCTCCCGCTGCAGGCGCTCGACGTCCTCGCGCAGCCGCGCCAGATGCTCGCGATGACTCGCGCGCTCGGCGGCGAGTGCACGCTCGACTTGCGAGACCTCCTCGCCTCGAGCCACCGCCTCGCGACGAAGCCGACTGACCACCCCCGCCAGCCGATCCGCGGGCACGCTCGAGGCGTGCTTGGCGATGACTTTCGCCTTCCAGCCGGCGGTTCCCGCGTCCTCGGTGCGAGCGCCCAAGGCGTGGTGGCCGGAGCCCAGGAAGTGCCGGTACTCGCAAGTCACCGTTCGCAAGTGGTGGAACGCGGACCGTCGCGACAACCGGATCAGCAGGTCCCAGTCTTCGAACATTGGCAGGCTCTCGTCGAGCTCGCCGACCTCGCTTAGCAGCTCGCGCTCGACCAGCACGGTGTGGAACGGGATGTAGTTGTCGAGCAACAGCAGGTCGGAGTCGAAGTCGCGGCTGTAGGGCAGCCGCCGCTCGACTTCGATCCAACCACCGGTCGCCGGCTTCGCGGTCTCGGCGAGGCGGTACACCCCGACCGCGGCGTCGGCATAGACGACGCGCACCCCGGCGCCGGCCGCGGCGGCGGCGAGGGTTGCGAAGTGCTCCGGATACACCAGATCGTCATCGTCGAGAAACGAAATCCACGGCGCCGTCGCGCGAGCAATGCCGACGTTGGCCGCCGCCGCCCGACCGCGGTTGCACTCGAGATCGACGTGCACCAGCCGGAACGGCGGATCGTCGGGCAGCGTCGGCTCAGCACCACCGTCGTTGACCACCACGACCTCGAGATTCGGATAGCCGGTCGCAGCAAGACTCGCCAGGGCCTCGGCGAGCAGCTCGGGTCGGTCCTTGGTGCGCACCACCACCGAGATCGGTATCGCCGGCTCGACGGTGAGCCGATCGGCCACGCCGCCGAGGTCGGCAATCAGCTTCGCTCGGCTACGGGTGATGAAGTCCGCAGAGGTGAGCCGCGAGTAGCCCTCGGCACCCCGGACACCGGGGCCCAGGGTGTAGGTACGGTAGCGGCGCAGCCCGAGCGCGGCTTCGAGGTAGTCGTGACGGGCAAGCTGGCTCTGGTAGCAGCGCAGAGCTCGGGCGACCGTCTCCATCTCTTGGCCGACATCGACCAGCAGATCCGGGTAGCCGGGGTGGTTGACCTCGTAGGCGAGGACCAGCAGGTGCCGAGCCACCGCGTCGAGGTCGGTGCCGCCGCGCAGCGGCGAGAGCAAATCGTGCAGAGCGGCGAACGCCGCGCGGTGGTCGGCCGTGACCTCGAGCGGCGACGGCACCAGCAACAGGTCCGGACGCAGCTCGCAGAGCGCCGATCGGTAGCGCTCGGCGAGCTCGCCGCGAGAGCTCGCGAGCTCGCCGTCGGCATGGCCCAGGTGCTCGATCCGTTCGACGCCGAGCGTCGCCGCCGCCTGCGCCGCCTCGGCTCGGCGCTCGGCGCTGTAGCGGGCGCGGTCAGCGGCCGCGCTTCCGCTCGGCGCGCCCTCGACCCCACCGCCGCCGTCGGTCAAGAACAGCACCACCACCCGCGCGCCTTCGCCGGCGAGCTGCACGATCAGGCCGCCGCAGCCGATCACCTCGTCGTCGTAGTGGGGCGCTAGCACGAGCACGCTTTGCGCGTGCACTTTCTCGGTGTGCCCAGGAGGCTCGAGGCTGGGGCGACTCATGGTCATGGGTGGCGGTCGACACCAGCTGGCAGGGCGCGAAGGCTGGCTTTTTGCCCTCGGGATCTAGCGGCCGTGGCGACCGTTCAGATCTCGTCGGCGAAACCGGTCTTGAGACTGCGAAACGCGCCGTAGCCGAGGGCCGAGAACACGAGCGAGACTACCAGCAAGGCCACCACCGGTCCGCTGCCGGTGGCCGATCCGCCGAGCAGGGCGTCGCGGTAGAGCTCGACGATCGCGGTCAGCGGGTTCCACTCGATCCACGGCCGGATCGATGGCGGCACCTGGCCCAGCGGGTAGACGATCGGGCTCAGGAAGAACCAGGCCTGGAGAACGATCGGCAGCAGCTGGCCGATGTCGCGAACGAAGACGTTGGCAGTGGCGACCAAGAAACCCAGCCCGAGGGTGAGCACGACCTGGAGCGGTAGCGCGATCAGCAGCGCGGAGAGTCCGCGCAGACTACCCTCGCCGGTGAGCACCAGCACCGGCACCAGGATCGCGGCGGCGAGCGCCGACTGGATGAGTCCGCCGATCACCACCGTGACCACCAGAAGCTCGGGGGGAAAGGCGAGTTTCTTGACCAGGTTGGCGCTTTCGGTGATCGCGCTCGCGGAACGCAGCACGCCCTCGTGGACCGCGGTCCACGGGATCATCCCGCAGAACAAGAACACCGCGAAGTTCTCGGAGCGCTCGCCGAGGAGCGAGATCTTCATCACCGTCGAGAACACGAAGGTGAACAGCAGCAGCTGCCACACCGGCAGCAACAGCGACCAGAGCACACCGAGAGTGGATCCGGCGTAGCGTTGCTGGAAGTCGCGCTTGATCAGCTCGCGCAGCAAGAACAGATGATCGACCTTCGCCAAGCGGTGAGGATCCCACGGAATGCCACGAGCCCAACGGCGGAAAAGCGCCGCCGGCCTGTGGTCAAGAGTCAGCGGTCAGGGGTCAGTGACAGGTGGCGAAGGCCATGGTGTCGATGATCGCCGGCGACAGACGGCCCGGCGGGTTCTTGTACTCCTTGGTCACCCCGCGCTCGGTATCGGTCACCCGCAGGGTGTACTCCTGGTTGGTCGACGCCGCCGCAAACACCCAGAAGTGATCGGTGATCTCGCAGCCGTCGAGCAGCTTGACCAGGATCTCCCAGTTGTTCGGGTCGAAGAAGTACGCGACCGCGGATACATCGTTCGAGAACGGAGTGCGCCGGGCGAGCCCGACCTCGCCGGTCTGCGAACGGAACTCGATCTCGACCTGGAAGCGACCGCCGAGGCCGCAGAACCGGGTATCGCCGGGAACGCAGGCTCCGCTCGCGACCTGGACAAGACTGGGCGCCAGGCCAGCCTCCGCCAGTGGAGCGCCTTGGTCGCCCAGCGCCCCTCCGAGCGCAACAGCACGGGCCGGCCGCAAAGGCCCGAAACCGACTCCCCGCGGGGGTGACTCCGCGCCGCCGATCTCATCGGCGTCTCCGATGGAATCGGGGTAGGCCCAGCGGATCCCCGCTCCCGGCGGGTTACCGACGGCGCAGGTTTCGAGCGCCAGAACGTCGGCGACCGCGTCGGCGGGGTTGCCCGGCTCATTCGAGTAGACCTTCGTTGTGCCGGCGATCAGATCCTCGACCCGCAGATCGTAGCCGAGCCCGGTCGCGGAGGCCAAAAACACCCAGTAGTGGTCGGTGAACTGGCAGCCGTTCAGCACTTTCGCCAGGAGCTCGATGTTGTCAGGGTGGAAGAAGTAGAACAGGCCCGAGTCGCCGGTGTGCTCGTCACGCGTAAGGCCCTTCCCGGTCGCGCCGTCGGCGGTGCGCCAATCGACGCTCACCGCGAACCTTCCCCGCCCGAAGCACAGCGTGTTCTTGTCGGCGACGCACGGACCGAGCACCTCGAGGACCCGGGTCTTGCTCGCGGTCTCGGCGCCCCGGCGCACCGTCAGTGTCACCGTGTACGTGGCGATCGCTGGGAACTCCATGAGCAAAGACGGGCCGGTGATCGTCCCTTGGCCAAAGTCCCATTCGTAGGCGTCGGGACCGCCATTGCTGGCGCTACCGTCGAACAGCGAAGGGGTGCCGACCCGAAGCGGATCGGGACTCCAGGTGAAATCGGCGACCAGCGGCGGCAGCTCGACGTCGAGGCTGGCGCTGGCGGTGGCGCCGGGGCAGCCGGGGTTCGAGACGCCGACTGACCTTTGACCCGAGGTGGCCC
This sequence comes from Holophagae bacterium, assembly GCA_032128015.1. Lineage (GTDB taxonomy): Bacteria > Acidobacteriota > Thermoanaerobaculia > Multivoradales > Multivoraceae > JAQBHE01. The sequence continues at coordinate 6,235 of JAQBHE010000549.1, read as the reverse complement.
AGGACAAGCCGACCTGCGCGCTGTTGAAGGCGCCCTGGAAAATGCCGCCGTTGGTGTTCCAGGACCACCCGCCCGCGAACGGCTCGCAGTTCGCCGCGGTCGCGGTGCAGGTGCTGATCGCACCGGGCAAGAGGCTCGTGGGCGAGCACGACAGGGCGATGCTCGGCGGCGGATCGACCGTGACCGTGCTCGCGGCCGAGGCGTTCGCGCACTCACTGTTGGTGACCAAGATCGCCTTGGACCCGATCGTTCCCCAGCTCAACTCGGCCGCGGCGCCGGTGCTGGGGCCAGCGAAACTACCGCCCGAAGTCGACCACGTCCAGCCGCTCGAGGCCGGCTCGCAGTTCGCCGCGGTGGCCGTGCAAGACGTGGCCCCGCCCATGCCCACATGGGTCGGCGAGCACGACAGCGCAAGACTCGGTGGCGGGTCGACGATAACGCTGGTGCTCGCGGAGGCGCCTTCGCAGGCGCTGTTGGTGACCGCGATCGGCTTCGTGCCGGCGCTCGGCCAGTTCAACTGGACGGCCGAGGTGTTGCTCGCTCCGGCAAAGCTGCCGCCCGTGGTCGACCAGCTCCAGCCGCTCGTGGCCGGCGTGCAGTTGGCCGCGGTCGCCGTGCACGACGTGCCGCCTCCGACCGTCACCCGGCCAGGATCGCACGTCACCGCAACCGTCGGCTGGGCGGTGGGAAGAATGGTCAGGCCCTGGGTGAATACGGTGGTATCGGACACCCCGTCCTTGGTCACCCGCAGGCAAGGAAAGAAGGCACCCGCGGTGTTGAAGGTGTGGACGCCGACCGGCGCGGGTTGGGCGGCGCCAAAGGCGCAGCTGCCGCTGTCGGTCGTTGCGTGAACGAAGTCATACTCGTAGCCGGTCGGACTGCCGGTCGACGTATCGTTGAACACCACAGCCGACCCCTGGTCGAAGCGGCAACCGGGTGCGAAGTTGCAGTTCGGGGCGAAACCGGCCCTGAGCTGGTTCGGCGGCGCTTGGGTGACGGTGACGGTCCGGGTGCCAACAGCTCCGGAGCACGAGGAGTTCGTGGCCTGCACAGTCTTGCTGCCCTGGGTCGACCAAGTGATCTGAAGCGAGGAAGAGTTGGCGCTGCCCGAAACCGCCCCGCCGCTGGTGCTCCAGCTCCACGAGCTCGAGCCCGGACTGCAGTTCGAGGCGAAAGCGCTGCAGCTGGTGGCCTGCTGGGTCTCGACGGACAGGGGCGAGCAGCTGACGGTGATCGACGCCGAGGGAGGCGGGGGTGGCGGGGGGGCCGGCGGATCGGTGACGTTGACACCGCCGGTGTGAACGTAGGTCGCGCTGGGAACACCGGTGGCGTTGACCCTCAGGCACGGGTAGAAAGTGCCAGCAGAGGTGTAGACGAACTGCGAAACCTTCAGACTCAGAGGGGTGCCGAAGCTGCAGGTGGCCTCGTTCGTGGTGGCGTGAGTGAAGTCGTACTGGTAGCTTTCGGGGTTGCCGGTCGAGGCATCCACGAACGAAACCGTGGCGGGGGTATCGAAGAAGCAGCCGACGGGACAGAACGGGGAGAACGAGGCGACCAGCGGGTTGGCGGCGACCACCACTGTGATCACTGCGGTCTGCTCAGCGCCCGAACAGGTGTTCTTGATCCCAGACTCGATCTCCCAGGTTCCAGGACCCGGGAGGGTGAAGCTCTGGACCGCTTGGCCGGTGCCGAAGTTGGCGATCGGGATCCAGGTCGACGCGCTGCTCGCCCGGTACTGCCAGCGCCACTGGTTGGCGCCCACCGCGTTGGCATACAGCGTGGTCGCCGCAGACGTGGCCGGGTTCTGGATCGCGCAGGGAGCGTTCACTCCCAGGCACTGCGACACCCCGGCTCCGTACGCCAGGGCGGCGAGCGGTGTGATTCGCACCGCACGCGATTCGATCGCCGCGGGGGGAACGCCATTGCTCAACGTCAGCTCGAGGGTCAGGTCTTTGTTCGACGTCAGCAGCGGGGTGTTGAGCGGCGTGCTGTCCCAGGCAAACGGCGCCGTCGTGGCGCTCGCGATCACACTCGTGACGTCGAGCAGCTTCCAGTCGTAAACCAGGGTCGGCTTGCCCTCCACCGTGGCCGTGAACTGGAGAACCTGGCACACCTCGCGGGAGAGCACCTGCGGGACCGGCATCACCTCGCCGTCGAGCCGAAGGTCGACGATCAGCGGCTCGGGAGACTGCACGGTCACCGGCAGAGTGGCAGTCGCCGGCGATCCGGTTCCGCCGAGGCACAGGTTGTTGCTCACGGTCACCGATTTGGCGCCGGTGTCGCTCCAACGAATGGTGAGCGGGTTGCCGGAGCCGCTGATCACGAAGGTAGGGGTGATGGGGTCGAAGGTCCAGACGCCATTGGGCGCGTCCGGGCAGAACTGGGCGCTGGCGGTGAACACGCCGTCGTCGTCGCGAAACAGCGAGGCCGGTCCGGTCACCGCGACTTGGGCCCCCTGTTGGACCAGCTCGAAGACGTTGAGAATCGTGTAGTCGGATTGATAGAAGTAGTTGCCCACGAAGACGCCGCCATGGGCGCCGGCGTTCTGGTAGCCGGTCGGGCTGGCCATGTAGTAGTAGCCGAAAAGGTCGACCTGTCCGCCGCCGACCGCGGGGGCGGTGTGACGAGGTGCGATGTCATGGACACTCCCGAGATTGCTGACGTCGTAGAGGGAGTCCTTGCGTGCGCGACCACCGCAAGCGGTGGTAGAGACCAGATCCAGGAATGCGCCGCCGCTGCTCTTCGAGAAAAGCAGGCGCTCGTCGCCGCCGTTCGTGAGATTCTCGCTATAGGCCGGCGGCCCTGCCAAGCCGGCGCAGCTGCCGCCTGCGAGACAGGTGGTGGCGTCCCAGATCTTGAGGGTGTCGGTGTTCTTGTAGGCGACCCCGTACACCCCTTGATGCTCCCAGATCTCGACATCCCTCACGAAGCCGGGCGAGGAGAGGGTCGCGACCTTGGCCGGCGAGGTCGCCGAGACGCTGGCGTCGTAGACCACCACGCTGCCAAACTGTGGGGCCCAGATGAGATACGGGCTCGACGCCCCGAGCGAGCCGCTCGCCGAGGGGGAGCCCGCCGGGCCCTTGTACACCCCCTGGCAGGGTCGCACCGCGGAGGACGAATCCTCGAGGCAGCCGTTGAAACCCTGGGCGGCCGTGGCGTCGAAGACGTGGAGTCCGGTGGGCTGGGTGCGGTTGCCCGCCACGCTGACATAAGCGTAAGCCCGCCCCCCGGCCAGCACCAGCTCAACGTCGCCAAAGCTTCGAAAGACCTCGTTGAAGTCCTGATAGAGCAGCTTGGGTCGCGCCCGAGTCTGGGTGTCGAACTCCCACAGCGTGAGCCCGGTTAGTCCAGCGTTGGCATAGAGGATCTTGTTGTTGGCGACGGCCAGAGCGGAACCGGCGCCGTTGATGAAGTCGACTTCGCCCGGTGTGATCCAGGCCAGGTACTCGCTCTTCCAGGCGTCGATCACCCAGAGCTGCAGGGGGGAACGCTGATGCGCGGGCGTGTCGACCGCCCAGACGTGGAATCCGTAGGGGGTTCCAGTGAACAGGAAGGAGCCCGCTGCGTCGATGTCCTCGAACAGTGGATAGGACGAGTTCGCGAACTGGAAGCCATTGAACCTGGTGGTGTCGCGTTCCCTCGGCAATAGCCCGGTATCGGTTGGCTCGAGGCTGCCCCAGAGTGACGATGGCGCCGGCGTGACTCCGATGCGATTGCTGCAGGTCGTCTGCGCACCAGCGGCGCGGGCAACCACCAGCGCCAAGGGCAAGAGAAGCAGGACCGGAAGCAGGGAGTTCTTGCGCAAGAATGCCTCTCCTATGACCGCACGCGCAGCGAGCTGCTCCGCGTCCCGTTGATGGAATGAGATTGTAGCATATTTCCGGGACGCCTGGAGAGGCGAGGGGGCCAGCGCCGGGTCGCCAACAAACGGCCAAGCTGGAGCGGCCGGAGCGACTCGTTTCCTCGAGGACCCGAGACTTGACTCGCACCAAAGAAAAGGGCGGGTCGCAACCGCGACCCGCCCCAAAGCTCAGCCATAGCTGAGAATTCGAGAGGTTCTAAGAAAGCCCGAATCCTCAGGGAATGGCAGGGATGATCGTGGGATCCTGCTGCCAGTAGGCGTTGGCGCGCTCGTTCGACCGGTACCCAACCGAGAACTCTCCGAGCGCGCTATGGACCTCCGTCACGAAGTTCTGCATCGTGAGGACATCCGCGTTCTTCAGAGTCAACGTGGTTCCGGCCCCTGTGTTGTAGTTCAGGTTCAGGAAGAGCCAACCGAACGGCCACGGCGTCTGGAGGTCACCCACGCCAACCTGGACCCTCTGTGCCTCCCAAGGGAAGCACACTCTCTGCGCCGGCGGCGGCGGAGAGATCGGACTGGTCACCTGACACAGCCGAATCGCGTTTTCCTGCTCGTCGAACGCGATGACTTCGCGGTGGCCGAGCGGGAACGGAGCCGGCACGGCACCGCAGACGAACGGATTGACGGAGCGCTTCGCATCGCGCCACACCACCAGGTTGGTGCCGCCCGTGAAAGCTCCGCCGTTCAAGTAACGAGAGCCGAACGCGTTGCCGAGCGGCTCGCGCTGGTCCGCAGCGGGAGTGTTCGGCGGGGCGGCACCTACGTAGCGACCGTAGAAGGTGTAGTCACCCGGCACGTACGCATTCACGGCCACGCCGCCCGTTCCGATGAACGGAACGGTATCCCACGGTGGAACCGCAGAGGCCGCTTCGACGTGGACCAGGGCATCACCCTGCGCGAACTTGTTCACGGTGTCGACGTAGAAGTAGTCTCCCCAGAGCACGTTGCTCCTCAACGCGACCGTGCCATTGAAGTAGGTCGGATCGGCGGGGAACAGCAAGTTGCAGTCGGCGACGACGTCAACCGTCACGTAACCACGAGCCCTGTTGTCGGCGTAGTCCACCCCGTAACAGCGGGTGGGCAGAGCGACCACGCCGCCGGCGGAGGTTCCCTTTCCTGTGAGGGCCTTCTGCACGTAAGCCAGGAACGCAGCCTGAAGTGCTGGGTCCCCGAGCGGCAGATTCAACCCACACCCCGGGAACTGATTGACAGCGCTGTCCCACGCCGGCACCACCGGGTAGGGGGCCTTGCCGTGCGGGCTGATCGTGTCGGCCGGGTCCTTGTCCCGGTGAGCGGTCACCGGAAGTTTTCCGAGCACCAGCACGTCGCGCATGTTGACGGTCTGCACGTCGTAACCGGTGAGGAAGACGTTGAAGTCGAGGACCGGGACGCTCAGGTCCGACCAGACCACAACGTGCGCGACCTGCGGGGCGGCCGACGCGTTGTTGAGCGAGAAGAGAGTGGTGACACCACTCGTCGGATCGAGGCCGACCTCGAAGTACGGCAACAACAAGGTGGCCGCGGGCACCACGTCGTTGGTGTTGAGCTCAGCAAACGCCGTGCCGCCCAAGAGCAGCAGACTGGCGATCACGAAGCCGGCGCAAAGCCTTTTCGTTTTCAAGACTAAATCTCCTTCATTCGGTCTCCGCTGCCAGCCACCACCCCGCACACGCTGTGCGGAGCAACCTGGAGACAGGGAGTTCCAATTCCTTATGATTTTTTTCGGCTGCAGGCTACCCGGATCGTCCCGCTTAGTGGGCGTCTTCGAGTACCTGCTTGTGTGTTCCAAAGGTCCGATTCGGTTGATGGACCGACGCGGTTAGACATCACCTCCCGTTCAAGATTTTTGATGCGGTTCTCTGAGTTGCCCGTCTGAGTTGCCCGTCTGATGTTGCTCGTCTGAGTTTCTGCCCGTCTGGGGGATTGCGGATCCGAATCTGCCGTCCCGCCACGAGCACGGCACTCTCGTTCACCATCGATTGCAGGCATTGTGTCCGATTCAGGAAAAAAGTGCAACACCTGCCTTGTCCGATTCGAGGAAATTCGTCTCCAGCATGAATTCTCCCCCGGCATTCTGCGCGGGAGAGGCGTCAGCGCCGAGGCCGAGGCTGATGAATCTACGCCGACCACCGCGGCGCTGTCAACAGTGCTGTCAACGGGCTAGAAGTCTAGAACCCCAGAACTTGATTTCGCAGGTCAAGTTCTCGATGGCGGGGTTCGAGACTCTCAACGGGCTCCCAGGAGCCCGTCTCGCTGGGGAGGGCGAACGCCCGGAGCCCGCTAGCCCTAGCAGCCCGGGGTGGAAGTCCGTGTGCCGGCATCGGGAGCGCCGCGGGCTTAGATGTAGGGAGGAGCGACGGAGGCAATGCAGGG
>JAQBHE010000548.1:0-19719 GCA_032128015.1 Holophagae bacterium | reverse complement strand
CGGCGTGTGTCTTTTCGTCCTGGTGCGGTCGTATCGCCGGCGTTCTTGCTCGTTCGTCGGCCGCCCAAGCTCGGCCGCTACCCCCCGGATGGGAACGTTACGCCGGACCCTTCCGTGGCGGCCGAGCCGCTCGGCCTCTACGTTCGGAAGGGACACCGCGGTGACGGAGCACGCTTACCGGGCGATCAACATCGTCACTCGCTGCGGCTCGGTCCCCGGCAACCGCGTCGGGGCTCCGAAGCTATTGCGCTCTGTGAACGGTTGATGCACGACGATGTCCTGCTTGCCGTCCTGATTGAGGTCCACCAACCGGACGTACTCTTCGTCGAACAACGCCACCGCCACCTTCTGGCGTCGGCGAGCGAACAGCTCCGGCCCCGGCACGCCGACAAAGACATCCAGTCCCCGGAAGATCTCCTCGATGAGGAGGTCCGAGCGGCCGTCGCCGGTCACATCTCCGACGAGCAATATCCGGTTGAATGCGCGCGGCCAAACTTCTTGCGTCTTTCGGGCCTCGTGGGTCCGCCCTCGAAGCACGATGCCCAGGGGCACCCACCCCGGCTCGCGATGGCTGGGCGCACCGTCGAGCGCGATTCTGTGGACGGAGTTGGGTTGGTCGGGATAGAGGCCGTTCTCCGCTTGGTAGAGCTCGAGATTCAGCCAGATGTCATCGCCCATGCCCCCCTTGATTCGCTTCCAAAGGCTGCCTTCGAGGAACCTCGTCTCGATGGTTGTCAACATCAAGGTGACTCGGCCGTCGCCGCCGACGTCGTACCGATCCATCCCGAGCTGAATGCTGCCCTCCGACCGGAACGCGGCCCCGACCTCCGTCGCGAAAGCGATGTCGCCATCGGGTCCTAGCTCTCCAAAATACACCTCGTAGGCCGACCGCTTCTCCGAGATGCGTAGACCGTCCAGCGAGAAAACCACCAGGTCGGTGGTGCCATCGCCGTTCAGGTCGGCGAGCGAGTGCAGCACCTTCCCCGTCATGACTCCCGTCGCGAGCGAAAAGACATCGTCGGAATCGAAGTCCACTTTGGTCTTGAACGTCTCGGGCACCGAGGCGAACATCCCGCGCTCGTCCTGGAGATGAACTTCGAAGTGGTCCTGGTTCCAGAACGCCAGATCGCCGCGACCATCTCGGTTGATGTCCACTTCGAAGATGCGACCGACACTCCACGGGTCGTATCGATATCCGTCGGCTCCCAAGACCCCACTCAGATCCGTGGGGCGACCGAGCATGACCGGATCGGCAAAGCGGCCTCCCTCGAGCTGAACGAACACCCAGAAGCCACTGTCGTCCGGCACGACCAGGTCGTCGCGACCGTCGCCATTGAGGTCGCGAGTCACATCGAGATGCGGGATCTCGCCTGCGCGAGGCGGCGTGAAGCTGCAAGCCACCGCTACCAGCCCGCGCTCCGTCGCCGGTTCGGGGTCGAACCAGCTCAGGCGGCCGTGCTCGGTTCTTCTTCAGGTGTCGTCACCGTTCTCCCTTCCGCAGTCGAGATCGAAATCCATCGCAACAGCTTTGGAGAGAGCAACGGACGCGCCAGTAGAATCGACCGCGAGCTTGACCATTACCTTAACCGGCTCCTGCTAGCACTCCAACCCGAAGCCGCCTTTGCTCTACGTCGTCGGCTCGCTGGCCTCGCTGCCGCTCCTGTTCGGAGTCTGGGCCCTCGCCGGCTGCGCCGTCGAGCGCGCGCTCGGTCTCGACCTTGTTTCCGAAGACCGCAGCCATCGGTGGCTGCGCCGCTTCGGTCTTGGAGCGTCGGCGTGGATCCTGGCGTTGTTCGGACTCGCGGCCTTCCAGGCACTGGAACCGCTGGCGATCTGGGCGCTGGTCGCGATCTCGCTCGGAGGCGGAGCGGCGTCGCTGCTCGCGAACCGCGCCCGACCCGCGCTCGAGCAACCCGTCGTGGCCTCCAGGTACTCGGCCAATCGGCTCCAGCGCCTCGGCAACGGCGTCCTCTGGATCGCGATCGCTGCGAGCGGCGTGGTGCTGCTGCTGCAGGCGCTGCGCCCCGATATCTCGTGGGACGCCAACGTCTACCACCTGACGTTGCCGCGGCTGTACCTCGAGCACGGCGGCTTCTTCCGGGTGCCGTGGAACGTCTACTCGAACTGGCCCCTGGGGCTGGAGATGCTGTTCGGAGCGGCGATGGCGCTTCGCGACTACGGACTCGCCAAGCTGGTCCATTTCGGATTCGGCGCCCTGACCGCGGTCGCTGTGTTCCGGCTCGCCGGCCGGCGCTCCGCTCTGTGGGCAGTCGCCGCTCTGCTCTTCAACCCGGTGGTGCTTTACGAGATCCGCATCGCCTACGTCGACCTCGGCTACGCGTTCTTCCTGCTACTCGGCGCCGCCAGCTTGTCGACCGCCCTCGACGCCGAGCCCGGATCGAGACTCCGGCACCGCGAGCTGCTGCTCGCCGGGATCGCTGGCGGCACGCTGTGCGCGATCAAGCTCAACGGGTTCTTCGGGCTGGCGGTGCTGGCGGGGTTGTGGGGCTGGAGATCGTGCTGGTCGAGCGACGCTGGCGGCCGGGCTGGCTCCGCGAGCTCTCGGCGCTGCTGCTGCCAGCGCTCGTCCTCGGCGCTCCGTGGTGGCTCAAGAGCTGGGTGCTCACCGGCAACCCTGCCTACCCCCTGCTCTACAACTGGTTCGGCGGACCCGAGTGGAGCGCCCGGCTGGGGGCGGCGCATGCGCAGTGGCAGGCTGCGATCGGGATGGGCCGCGAGCCGCTCGACTACCTGCTGCTGCCGCTACGGGTGATCCTCGAGGGCGACCTCGGCTACACCCACTTCGACGGCCGGATCTCGCGCGCCTGGATCGTGCTGGTCCCGATCGCGATTCTCGGCGGGTTTCGCGACCGGCTGTCGCGCCGGCTGCTGGTGGCCGCCGTCATCTTCTTCGGTTTGTGGAGCGTGACCTCCCAGCAGACGCGTCTCTTGATTCCGATCCTGCCGCTGCTAGCGGTCGCCGCCGCGCGGTCGCTCGCGGGCGCCTTCGAGGCCCTCGCGCGCCACCGCCGCGTGCGCCCGCAGCTCACCGCAGCGACCGAAGCGCTGGTGTCGATCGCCTTCGCCTGGTTGCTCGTCACCGCCGGGCTGGTCTACACAAGGCAGGCGCCGCGGCTCGCTCGCGACCTGGTGACCCACGGCAGTGAGCTCCAGAAAGCCGTCGTCCATCCGGTCTACTCCTGGATCGACAGCCAGCTGCCGGCCGCAGCGCGCCTGCTGCTGATCAACACCAACCACGGCTTCCATCTCCGACGCGAGTTCGTCGCCGATAGCTTCTTCGAGGCCTCCCAGATCGCCGACGCCTTCCTCGACACCCACGACAAGGCCGCAGCAGCGGCGCGGGCGCGAGATCTCGGGATCACCCACGTCCTGGTCGAGAGCCGACCCGGCCCGGCGTACCCCGATTCCCTGGTGGCGCTGCTCCAGGATCCCGCTTGGGCTACACCGCTCTACGCCTCACCCGACCGGCGCTTCACGGTCCTCGGCCTTCGTCCGCCCGCGGTTCCCTGAACCCCGGTTTGAACCCCGCATGAGCTCGACCGGGGCTGGAAACAATCGTTTGAAACAAGTCTATGAAACGGTCGTATGATCAGGGAACTGGCTGGCAGTCATTGCCGCCAGCGACCTCTCACCATCCCCATGACCATCGACACCAAGGAACGGCTTCTCGACGCGGCCGAGAAGCTGTTCTCCGAGCACGGAGTTCCGACGACCTCGTTGCGCGCCATCACGCGCGCGGCTAAGGCCAACCTCGCCGCGGTCAACTACCACTTCGGATCGAAGGAGGCTCTGGTCCAGTCGGTGCTCGATCGGCGCCTTCGACCCCTGAACGCCGAACGGATCCACCGCCTCGACGAGCTCGAGACCGCTCATCCCGAGGGCCCCAGCGTGGAGGCGATCCTCGACGCCCTGCTGGCGCCGGCCTTCGTAATATCGGCCAGCTCGCACCACGACTTCGTCGCCCTGGTCACTCGCCTGCACTTCGCGCAGGACCCGGCGCTGGTCGATTTGCTCCTGCGCAATTTCGACGAAGTTCAAGAACGCTTCTTCGCCGCGCTCAACCGAGCGCTTCCCGAGCTCGGACCGCGCCAGCTGATGTACCGCTTCCATTTCGCGATCGGCGCCATGGCGATGGCACTGATCAACCGCGACGTCCTGCCGCGCGCATCTCGTGGCCTGATCGAGGCCGTAGACGACGACAACCTGCTCCAGCGGCTGGTCAACTTCCTGGCCCACGGTTTTCGCGCTCCCCAGGCGTTGGCCGAGGTCGACGGCGAGAGCGCTCGGTGATGACCGGACCACGCATTTCCTTCGGGCTCGCCGGCGTATCGGCGCTCGCGTCCCTCGCGTTCCTCGTCGCTGCGTGCGGCTCGGTCCGAACCATCCCGACTCCTTCTATCGAGCTCGAGACGCCGGAGACCTGGAGTGCGGCGCCCGCGAATCCGGAGCCGGCCGCCCCAGGCACCAACACCGATGCCTGGTGGCAGCAGTTCGGCGATCCGCAGCTCGACCGCTGGGTCGAGGCCGCGCTCGAGCACAACCCCAGCCTCGAAGTCGCCGCCGCCAACCTCGATGCCGCGCTTGCCCAGGCGCGGATCGATGGCGCGGCTCTTTCGCCCGCACTCAGCGCCGGCCAGACCGCGTCCCGCCGCAAGCAGAACTTCATCGGCTTCCCGATTCCCGGCAGCGAGAACCGGGTGCTCAGCACCAGCTCGACGAATCTCGGCCTCTCTCTCAACGTCAGCTGGGAGGCAGATCTGTGGGGCCGGCTGCGAGCCCAGAAGGCGGCGGCCTGGGCCGACGCCGCGGCCCGCGAGCGCGACCTCCAAGGGGCCCGCCTGTCGCTCGCGGGTCAGATGACGAAGGCGTGGTTCGCGGCGGCCGAAGCCCAACAGCAAGTCGGACTCTCCGAAGAAACGCTGGCATCGCGCCGGCGCTCCGAGGAGCGGGTCATGGGGCGCTACCGGCGCGGTCTGAGTCCCTCGCTCGAGGTCCGACTGGCGCGCGCTCAGTCCGAGACCGTCGCCGCCCAGCTCGCCCAGCAGCGCCAGGTTCTCGACGCCGCGCGGCGTCAGCTCGAAGTCCTGGCTGGCGGCTATCCGAACGGTGAGACCGAGACCGGCGCCGAGCTCCCCGGCCTGCCGCCCGCGATCCCCCCCGGCGTCCCCGCCGAGCTGCTGGCGCGACGGCCCGATCTCGCCGCCGCCGAGCACCGAGCCTTTGCCTCCTCAGCGCGCCTGCGCGCCGCCCGCCGCGCGCTTTACCCGACACTGTCGCTGACCGGCTCGAGCGGGACCGCCAGCGGCGAGCTCGGGGACCTGCTCGACGGCAACTTCTCGGTATGGGCTTTGGCGTCGAGTCTGCTCCAGCCGGTGTTTCAAGGCGGCCGTCTGCGCGCCGGGGTCGATGCCCGCGAGGCTGGCCTCGAGGCAGCCGAGGCGGCGTGGCTGCAGGCAACGCTCCAGGCCTTCTTGGAGGTCGAGACCGCACTCGCTGCCGAACCGCTGCTCGAGCAACGCGCGCGCGCGCTCGACCTGGCGGTCGGCGAGAGTCGTGCCGCCGAGCGGCTCGCCCTCGATCGCTACACCCGCGGCTTGATCGACTACCTGAGCGTGCTCGACACCCAGCGCAGCGCCTTCGCCGCCGAGAGCCAGCGGCTCGGCGCGCTGCGCCAACGACTCAACGCTCGGGTCGACCTGATTCTCGCGCTCGGCGGCGGCATCGACTCTGCGGGATCCTCCGTAGTCGATGCAGCGACGTCGAGCCCGCCCTCCGAGGACCTCCATCGATGATCAGAAAAGCCCTCGTCCCCATCGTCATCCTGGCCGCCGCCGGGCTAGTGACCGTGTCCTTGCTGCGAGCTCGTCCGGAGGTCGAGAAGGTGGCTCGCCCGGTCGCGGTGCCGCTGGTTCAGATGATCACGGTGACGCCCGAGGACCTGCGGTTTGACGTGACTTCGTCCGGTACCGTTACCGCCGAGACCGAGGCCGACCTGGTGTCGGAGATCGCGGGCTCGATCACTTGGGTGTCGCGAGCGTTCGTAGAAGGCGGGTTCTTTCGCCGCGGCGAAGAGCTGTTGCGCGTCGATCCGCGCGACTACCAGCTGGCAGTGGCGAGCGCGCGAGCGCAGATCTCCCAGGCCCAAGTCACCTTGACTCGCGAGCAAGCCGAGCTCGAAGTGGCGCTCGAAGAATGGCAAGACCTCGGCACCGGCGAGCCCGGCACCCTGGTGCTGCGCGAGCCCCAGCTTCAAGAGGCGCGAGCCCGGATCGAGGCCGCCGAAGCAATGTTGGCGAAAGCCGAGCTCGATCTCGAGCGGACGGTGATCAAAGCGCCGTTCGACGGCCGGGTGCGCGAGAAGCGGGTCGACCTCGGCGAGTTCGTCAACCGCGGCAGTCCGCTCGCCATGGTCTACTCGGTGGATGCCGCGCTGGTCCGGCTCTCGGTTCCCGATTCCGAGCTCGCCTACCTCGACCTACCCCTCGGTATCGAGCGCGCCGGCTCCGGCCCGCCGGTGACCTTGACCGCAAGGTTCGCTGGCGCCGATCACACCTGGGACGGCGAGGTGGTCCGCACCGGCGGCGCCATCGATCCGCAGAACCGGACCGTGCCGCTGATCGTGCGCGTCCGCAACCCCTATCGACCGCGCGCCGATGGTGGTCCGCCGCTCGCCGTCGGCCTTTACGTGACCGCCGAGATCTTCGGGCGGACCGTGTCCTCGGTGTACTCGATCCCACGCTCGACACTGCGCGGCCAGGAGTCGGTGCTGGTGATCGACGCCGATGATCGGCTGCGCACCCGCCGCGTCGAGGTGCTGCGCACGGTCGCCGATTCGGCAGTGGTGCGCGGCCTCGAGCCAGGCAGCCGAGTGTGCCTCAACCCGCTCGACTCGATGATCGAGGGCACCAAGGTCCAGCCATTCGAGAACGCAGCTCCAGCACCGGCCGCCGGGCTCGAAGTCACCGGGCTCGAAGTCACAGTCGAGAGCGGCGGTTGAGCCGAGGGACACGATGAGCGAGCGAGACTCCAACCCTTCAGACCCCAGAAGTGGGCGTCATTCCGGCGTTATCGGCTGGTTCGCCCACAACGGTGTGGCCGCCAACCTGCTGATGCTGTTCATCGTCGTGCTCGGTTTGATCGCGACTCGACGCGTGGTCTTGGAGGTGTTCCCCGAGATCTCGACCCAGACCATCACGGTCGCCGTGCCCTACCTCGGCGCCGCCCCGGCGGAGGTCGAGGAAGCGGTATGCGTGCGCATCGAAGAAGCGATCCAGGACCTCACCGGGATCAAGAAGGTGCGCTCGATCGCCTCCGAAGGCATGGGCACAGTGGTCGTCGAGCTCGAGACCGACGCCGATCCGCGCCACCTGCTCGACGACATCAAGTCTCGGGTCGACGCCATCACCACCTTTCCCGACGAGACCGAGAAGCCGATCCTCCAGGAGATCACGGTGCGGCGACGGGTGCTGGCGGTCGCGATCTCGGGCGATACCGACGAACGCACCCTCAAGCACCTCGCCGAACGGGTGCGCGACGAGCTCACCGCGATTCCCGGTATCACCCAGGTCGCTCTCGCAGCGACCCGACCCTACGAGGTCTCGGTCGAAGTCTCGGAAGACGACCTGCGCCGCTACCAGTTGACCTTCGACGAGCTGGTGCGCGCGGTCCAGCGATCTTCGCTCGACCTCCCCGGCGGCGCGATCCGCTCGCGCGCCGGCGAGATCCTGCTACGCACCCAAGGCCAGGCCTATGGCGGCGGCGAGTTCGCCGAATTGGTGCTGCGCAGCAACCCCGACGGCACGCGGATCTTGCTCGGCGATGTCGCCCAGGTGGTCGACGGCTTTGCCGAGACCGACGAAGCAGCACGCTTCGACGGCAAGCCAGCGGCGCTGGTGCAGGTCTACCGGGTGGGCGGCCAGAGCGCCCTGGAGGTCGCGCGCGCGGTCAAGGGCTATGTCGCCGCTCTAGACCTGCCGCCGGGGATCGCGGTCACCATCTGGCAGGACGACACCCAGATCTTGCGCGACCGCCTCGATGTCCTGGTGCGCAACGGCCGCACCGGACTGCTCATGGTGTTCCTGGTGTTGGCGCTCTTCCTCAAGCTTCGGCTCGCGGGCTGGGTGACCGTCGGCATCGGGGTGTCGTTTCTGGGCGCGGTGGCGTTGATGCCGATCCTCGGGGTGTCGGTGAACGTGATCTCGCTGTTCGCCTTCATCATGGTGCTCGGGATCGTGGTCGACGACGCGATCGTGGTCGGCGAGAACATCTACACCCACTTCGAGGGCGGCAAGAAGGGACTGCGGGCGGCGATCGACGGCACCCGCGAGGTCGCCACGCCGGTGACCTTCTCGGTGCTCACCACCCTCGCCGCCTTCTCGCCGCTGATCAGCGTTCCCGGACCCGCCGGCCAGATCATGCGGGTGATCCCGATCATCGTCATCAGCTGCCTGTTGTTCTCGCTCATCGAATCGTTATTCATCCTGCCCAACCACCTCTCCCACCTCTCCCACCGCAAACACGACCACGAACCGCGCGGCATCTCGCGCTACTGGTACCGCTTCCAGGCCCGCTTCACCCGCGGCCTCGAGGGGTTCGTGCGCCGGTGCTACCAACCCACTCTCGAGCGCGCCCTCGAATGGCGGTACGCCTCGCTCGCGATCGGTCTGGCGGTGCTGCTGATCGCCGGCGGCGCGGTCGGCGCCGGCCTGGTCAAATTCGAGTTCTTTCCCGCGGTCGAGGCCGACAATGCGGTCGCCGAGCTCACCATGCCCCAGGGCACCACCCTCGAAGTCACGACCGCCGCCCTCGCGCGAATCGAGCAGGGTGCGTTCGAGCTCCAGCGCCAGCTCACCGCCGAGGGCCACCCTATGGTCTACCGCCACGTGCTGGCGACCATCGGCAGCCAGCCGTTCGCCGCGATGGCGCGCCAGCAGGGGCCTTCGATGGGCAACGTGGTGATCACCCAGTCGTCGGCGCACCTTGCCGAGGTCAATATCGAACTAGAGCCGGCGGCGGTGCGCGGGGTCAGGAGCCCGGAAGTCGCGCGTCGTTGGCGCGAGCTCACCGGACCGATCCCGGAAGCGGTCGAGTTGTCGTTCTCGTCGTCGTTGATCAGCTTCGGCAGCCCGATCGACGTCGAGCTCGCAGCACTCGATCGCAACCAGCTGCTGGCTGCCGCCTTGGCGCTCAAGGACAAGCTGCGCCAGTACCCCGGGGTCTCGGACATCGCCGACTCGTACCGCGCCGGCAAGCGCGAGGTCAAGATCGACATCCAGCCGCGCGCCGAGTCCCTGGGCCTGACGCTCAGCGATCTCGCGCGCCAGGTACGCCAGGGCTTCTACGGCGCCGAGGCGCAGCGTATCCAGCGCGGACGCGACGACGTGCGGGTGATGGTGCGCTATCCGCCCGACGAGCGCGAGGATCTCGGCAGCCTCGAGCAGATGCGGATCCGCACCGCCAACGGCGGCGAGGTGCCGTTCGCCTCCGCCGGCACCGTCGAGGTCGGGCGTGGCTTTGCCGCCATCCAGCGCACCAACCGGCGGCGGACGATGAACGTCACCGCCGACGTCGACCCGGCGATCGCCACCGCCAACGAGATCGCAGCCGACCTGTCGTCGAACGTCTTGCCCGAGCTGCTGGCGCAGTTTCCGGGGGTCAGCTACTCGTTGGCCGGGGAGCAAGAGGAGCAGCGCGCCACCTTCGCTTCGCTGGGCGCCGCCTTCGGCCTGGCGTTGATCATGATCTACGGCCTGCTCGCGATCCCCTTCCGTTCCTACCTCCAGCCGTTGATCGTGATGAGCGCGATCCCTTTCGGCCTGGTCGGCGCGATCATCGGCCACCAACTGCTCGGCATGAGCCTGACCATGCTGTCCTTGTTCGGGCTGATCGCGCTCACCGGGGTGGTGGTCAACGACTCGTTGGTGATGGTCGACTTCATCAACCGCCGCCACCGCGCCGGGACCCCGCTCGACCGCGCTATCCGGGAAGCCGGGGCGGCTCGCTTTCGGCCCATCCTCTTGACCTCGGTCACCACCTTCGCCGGCCTGACTCCCCTGCTCCTGGAAAAGAGTCTGCAGGCCCAGTTCTTGATCCCGATGGCGGTCTCGCTCGCCTTCGGAGTGGTGTTCGCGACCGCGGTCACCCTGCTGCTGGTGCCGGTGCTCTACCGCATCCTCGAAGATGTCAAACAGCTTCGAGCGGCGCCCGCGGAACCGCCCGCTGTCGCGATGGCCGCCACCGCGCCTGGCGGCGGCCAGTAGCCAACTGTCTCGCTACCGAGCTCCCGGCGGTTTTCGCTCACGGGTCGCTGGTCGCGGCCCCGGCACTTTGCGCGCGTGGAAGTTCGACCGCGACACCGTGCCGTCACTCAGCGTCACCTGGTACTCGATATCGATGGCGTCGGCGGTGAGCCGCCCGTTGTAGGTCATCTGGGGAATCGTGCCACCAGCGAGGCCCTTGAGCAGACCCCGAATCCGGCCGTCGGCGTCGATCGTGACGTCGTAGGAGCCGATCAGATTGTCTTGACCGCGGATCACCGCTCCGCTGTCGGTGAATGTGCCGCCGATTCGTGCCGGCGGCGGATTGTCGATCCCGAGGTAGCGGCCGTCGAGATCGACCACCAGGGTCGCCGTACGGCGGGCTTCGTCGATCTCCACGGTTACCGACCCAGGCCCGCTCTCGCCATTGACGGTGTTCTTCCAGGTACCGCGATAGGTGCCGACGTACTGCGCCGCATCGAATCCGGACGCGGCGACCACCGACGTGAACGAGACCGCGAGCAGCGGCAAACCCAGGATCAGCAAGAGCCTTCGCAACATGGTCCGAACCCTCCCCAGAAACCAAGACGCCGGGATTGGCGGAGCGGATGGTAGCAGCCAGTCCCTCCACAGAGCGGAAGGATCCTAGGCCGGCTTGCTCTCGATACCGTTGGCGCTTAGTGTCCGGCGCAATGATCCCCTTGCCCGAGGCCGCGCGCCAGCTCCGCAGACTCGCGGTCGTCCTTTCGATCGTCGCGATCGCAGCAAGCGCCGGCGCCCAAGACATCGAGATCGAGTTGTTCACGGGTGGCCAGGAGTGGGTGCGCAAGAACGGTGAAGTCGAGCTCCTGTTCACCCGCTTCCCGCGACCCGAGGAGGGGGCGCTGGCGGTGGTGGTCGGCGCAATGGACCGCACCGAGCTGTTCCGGCGCACCGACCGCGGTCTGCGCTACCGCCCCGAGCTCCTGCCGTTACCGGCCGGCGAGACCGAGATCGTGGTCTACCTGGTGACCGCCGACGGCGAGTGGCGCGAGTTCCGTCGCCTGCCGCTCCGAGTGCTGCGCGCCGGTGGCCTCGAGAGCTTTGCGGTGACTCCCCGCCTCGACCTCGGGCTCAAAGCCCAGGTCGCCGAATCTCACCGACCAGGAGGCAACCGGCCGGCGCGGCAGACGTTCCAGGACCTGAGCCTACAGTTCGATTTCCAGGCCACCGCCAGGCGTCGCGGCTTCACCATCGAGCCGCGGATGAACGTCGTCGGCACCAGCTTCCAGCGCGAGGCGCTGCGATTCTCCAGCGAGGGCGAGCGAGCGCCGCGCGTCGACCTCGCGTCGTACGGAGTCCGGATCGACCGCGGTCGCGGCTATTTCCAGCTCGGGCACCTGGCGTACGGCGACCATCGGATGCTGATCCAGGGCTTTGGCAGTCGAGGTCTCGAGGTCGGTGTCCCCTTGGGCAAGCGGGTGACCGCCAGTGCCGCGGCCATCAACGGCTCGCAGATCGTCGGCTGGGACAACTTCTCCGGCATCTCCGAGAGCCGCCACCGGCTGCTCTCCGGCACCCTGGCGGTCGAGGTTCTGAACCGGCCGGGAGCCCTGAGGCTGGCGGCCAGCTACCTCGACGCCGAAGTGCTGCCGCAGTTCGGCTTCAACCAGAGCCAGATCAACGACACCGAGAAGTCGCGCGGCTGGGGAGCGCGGCTGTTGGCCGCGACCAAGAGCCAGCGCATCCGGCTCGACGGTGGCCTCGCGCGATCACGTTTCGACAACCCCTTCGACCCCGCGCTTGCTCAGGGCGCCAACCTGGTGGAGGTTCAAGAGGACGAGCGCGGAGCGCGCTACCTCGACCTGGCACTGGGTTTGGTGCAACGATCGCTCGGCGAGCGCGGGTCGCTGGCGGTCGACCTAGCACTTCGCCACGCGCGAGTCGATCCGCTGTTCCGATCGATCGGCGCCTTCGTCGCCGCCGACCGCGAAGAGAACGCCGCCGACCTCTCGACCCGGATCGGGCCGGCGGCGGTCCAGCTGAGCCACGCGCGCTCGAGCGACAACCTCGACCGCATCCGGTCTCTGCCCACCACCAAGAACCAGCGCTCGGGTGCGATCCTCAGTCTGCCCCTCGGCCAGCTGTGGTCGAAGGCGCAGGCGCCGCGCAATGCCCTGCCACTCTTCAGCTACACGGTCGATCACAACCACCAGTTCGGAATCGGCCTCCCCGAGGGTGGCGGGCTCAACCCCAGCCAGATCCCCGACCAGGTGAGCGTCAACCAGACCGCCGGCCTCGACTGGCAGACCGCGCGCTTCCGGCTCGGGCTCGCCGCCGGCCAGAGCGATCAGGACAACCGTCAACCCGGGCGCGAAGCCGCCGACTTCACCGTCAAGACCCGCTCGCTGCGCGCCGGCGGCAGCCTCCACCGCCGGCTCGACCTGGGTCTCGAGGTCGGTCGCGAGCAGTCCGAGAACTTCGAGCTGCGGACCGCGAACCAGACGGTTCGTTACGGCGGCGATCTGACCTGGCGGATCCTCGAACGGCTCACGCTCACCACCTTCTTGTCGCGCTCGCGATCCGAGGACCGCGCCGGCACTTCCGAGAGCAGCTCGTGGAGCTCCGACACCCAGTTGGTCTGGGGATTCGAGCGCCGGCGGGGCGAGCGCCACGGTACCCGCGGCCAGTTGTTCTTGCGGGTCTCCGACCTGGCGGCTGATTCTCTCGACCGCAGCTTCGGTTTCGCCAGCGACACCGCCCTACGCACCCTCAACGCCGGCCTCAACTTGAGTCTGTTCTGATGTCACAGACACTGCCACTCGCGAGATTTGTGAAGCGCCTGTCTTCGGCTCTGCTCGCTGTCGTCTGCTTCTTTGCCGCGCGACCCTCGGCCGCCGAGATCCGTCGCGATCCCTTCGGGGTAAACGTCAACTCGCAGGCTGCGACTACGGTCTTCATCACCTTCGGCGGCCTGCAGAAACAAGTACCGGTCGAGGCCGCGTGGTGCGGCGACCTGGTGCCGGCCGCTCCCGACCTGGGACAGAAGTGCAACCCGGCGACCATCTTCGGTCAGCTGCCGATCCGTTTCGACCAGTCGCGGCTGTCGGCCGCGGGCACGGTGTTCACCGACATCATGTCGATTCCGCCGTCGGTGGCGCGCCGCGCATACCAATCAGCGGCCGGCGGCGACTTCCCTTCGTTCTTCTACGTGAGGCGCTTTCGAAGTCTGGTCGGCGGCCCCGACGAGTACGTCTTCGTCACCTGCCGACTCACCGCCGGCGGGGCGCGCTCGCCGCTCGCCCTGCTCGACGTCCGCCTGGCATTTGCCGGCGAGCCCACCGTACAAGCGGTGCGCGCCGGCGATGCTCCGCCGCCGCTTGCTGCGACCATCGCCTACAACGGCAGCGGCCGGCTGCGCGGCCGCTGGGAGGTGGTGATGCCGGGTGACCCGCCGCCCGGCAGCCGCGACTTGCTGACCGAAGCCTCCCTGCCACCCGAGGAACGCGCGCTCCAACGCCGCTACACCGAGGTCGCGCGATTCAACGTCTTCCTGCCGCCAACCGGCAGCTACCGGCTCGACGGTCCCGACCCCAAACTGCTGCCGTCGGCGGTCGAGGGGATGTACCAGGTGCTACTGCGGGTCGAGGCATCCGAGGAGCGCGAGGGAACGGTCGACCTCGCCGCCGCGGGCGCCGGCACCGGCTTCGTGGCCAGCGGCGCCGCCGCCGGATTCCCGCTGCCCACGCTGCGCTACTACGTCGGCAGCGTCCCCGCGAGCGTAGGCTTCGACCTCGTCTTGCCGGCCGACGGCGCGCGACTCGCGGCCACCGACCCCCTCGACTTCAGCTGGCAGCAGCATCCGCAGGCTGCGGTCTACCGCATCGACTTCGCCGCCGCTTCCGAGCGCGTCGCGTTCAGCGCCGCTCTCCAGCAAGGCATCGGCAGCTACCGGGCACCGCCCTGGCTGCGCGATCGCATTGCCGACGGCCAGCTACGGTGGCGGGTGACCGCGGTCGGTTCAGCGGGAGAAGACGCGGCGGTCACGACGTGGCGCACCGCGACCTTGCTCGGGCCTTGAGTCGCCGAGGCGTTCCCTTCCGGGGGTAGCGGCCGGCCTCGGGCGGCCGAGTGAGGTGCTGTTGG
This sequence comes from Holophagae bacterium, assembly GCA_032128015.1. Taxonomy (GTDB): domain Bacteria; phylum Acidobacteriota; class Thermoanaerobaculia; order Multivoradales; family Multivoraceae; genus JAQBHE01. The sequence continues at coordinate 5,317 of JAQBHE010000548.1, read as the reverse complement.
GGCCTACGCCGTTGCCCCGAATACGCCCGAACGTCGTGCAGGCCGGGGCGTGTGTCCTTTCGTTCGAGCGTGGTGGGATTGCTGGCGCCGTCGCGCGTTCGTCGGCCGCCCAAGCTCGGCCGCTACCCCCGGAGAGGTCAAGCGAAGCCTGTCCGAGCCGCGACCGCGCGAGCTCGATCGCTACGAGCCGTCAACCGCCACGAACTGACGACCGCGGGTCTCCGGACCGAGCCACAGCATTCCGGTGCACACGATCAGCGATCCGGCGATGCAGGTCGCCATGGCGTTGGGAAGGGCCCAACCCCGATCCTGGAGCGCGCCGACCACGAACGGAGTCATCGCCCCGAGCGCGGCGCCGGCGTGGTAGGCGAAGCCGGCGCCCAGAGCGCGCACCGAGGTCGGGAAGCGCTCGGTGAGGTAGGTGGGCACGACCCCCCACATCCCGGCGCCGGTGAGCCCCATGATCAGCGCACCGACGAACAACAGCGGCAACTCTGTGGTCAGGACGTAGATCGGCACCACCGCGATCCCGAGCACCGCCGCCACGGTCGCAGCACCGCGTCGTCCCAGCCGCCCCTCCGACACCCGTCCCCAGACCGCGGCGCCGATGATCCCGCCGACGTTGAGCGCAATCAGAAACGGCAGGGTGTTGACTTCCTTCTGGCGCAGGAACGTCGCGTACCAAAACGAGATCGAGTAATAAGAGAACATGAAGCTGCCAATCAGCAGCGAGCACTGGATGGTGGTCGGCAACAGGTCGCGGCGGAAGATCCGCAGGAACTGAATGCCACTCTCCTTTTGCGGCCGTTCCTTGAGGTGACGCTGACGTTCCAGCCACACCGGACTCTCCGGCACCTTCTTGCGGATCCACAGCACCAACAGCGCCGGACCGATGCCGATCCAGAACATCGCCCGCCACGACAGCTCTCCATACTGGGTGAGCGTCGGATAGACGAATGTGAAGACCATCGCCGAGATGATGAAGCCCCAGCTGTAGCCGCCCTGGAGCAGGCCCGAGGCGATGCCGCGCAGGTGCGCCGGCCAGTGCTCGAGGACCAGGGGCATGCCGGCCGCCCATTCGCCGCCCATGCCGATGCCGAACAGGGCGCGGAATCCGAACAGCATCGCGTAGGAGGTCGAGAAGCCGCTGAGCGCCGCGAAGATCGAGAACCACAGGATCGAGATCATCAGCGGCAGCTTGCGGCCCCAGCGGTCGGCGGCGGCGCCAGCAAGCGCGCCTCCAAACAGCCGCATCACCAGGGTCACCGTGCCGAGCGCGCCGGCGAGCGCGCTGGTCACCGTGAAGCTGTCCTGGATGTCGATCAGGATGAAGGTGAGGATCGTGAAGTCGAAGCCGTCGAGCACCCACCCCAGAAAGGTCGCCCAGAAAGCCTTCCACTGGTCGCTGTTGACCTGCCGGTACCAGGGCCCGTCTGGCAGGGTGATAATGCCGTCGGCCGTCGATCGCTCCATCACAGCCTCCTCGAAGTCGGGGCAGGCTATCACCGCGTCTCGGTAGGTCGGCGCGTCGTCCACGCTCCAGCTCTCGGAGGGCGTCGGCGGTTCAGATCGCGACGACCTCGATGATCGCTTCGAGCCCCGCGAAAAGCCGGTCTTGTTCCTCTGACAGACGTTGGCGACAGAGCGTAGCCGAACCGACGACCATAGACTTCGATCGACAGACTTCGATCGACAGACTCCGATCAGCAGGCTTCGATCAACCATGGTCAAACCACCGGCCCCGCCCACCACCCCCGGCGCTCGCTGGCGGCCGCTGCGCGCGATCGGCCGCGCCGCCAAGCGCTGGGTCGCCCACGACAGCATGACCGCGAGCGCGGCGCTCGCCTTCTACACCCTGTTGTCGCTGGTGCCGGCGCTCGCCATCGGCATCACCATCGCGAGCGCGTTCCTGGAGCGTGACGTGGTGCGCACGGCGGTGCTGGATGAGATCGCGGAGCGGTTCGGCAACGACGCTGCGACAACCGTCGAGCCCGCGCTCCGTCAAGCGGCGCGGCTCGAGCCCGGACCGCGCGCCCGCGTGCTCGGAACGGCTTGGCTGCTGCTCGCCGCTGGCGCGGTGTTCGTGCAGCTCCAGAGCGCTCTCGACCGGGTGTGGGACCTGCCCTCTGCCAAGCGGCACGTTCTGCTCTGGTTCTTGCGCAAGCGCCTGGTCGCGTTCGCGATGATCCTGGCGGTGGGAGTGCTGCTCCTCGCGACCACCCTCGCCACCAGCCTCGTCCCGACCGTCGAGCGCGCGCTGCCAGTGCTCTTGCCGCTGAACACCGTACTCTTCCCGCTCGCCGAGATCCTGATCACTGCGACCCTGTTCGCAATCACGTACCGGGTCCTCCCCGACGCTTCGCCGGGCTGGCGTGCGCTGTGGGTCGGCAGCCTGCCGGCCGCGGTCCTGTTCTTCGCCGGACGCTGGCTGATCGGCGTCTACCTCGACCGCTACGCGCTGATCTCGGCGTACGGCGCGGCAGGCTCGCTGCTGGTGATCCTGCTCTGGGTCTACTACTCATCGATGATCCTGCTGTTCGGTGGCGAGCTCGTCCGGGCGTTCGCCGAAAGCCGCCCGCCCCGGGCCCCACCGGGCGTTAGACTCAAGAGGTGATGCCTCCTTCCGCCCCAACACCCACAGGTGGCCGCCGCGAGCGACTGGGTCAAGTGCAGCGACTCGTCCCCGCCGATCTCTCGGCGCTGATCCCCGACGAGTACCGGCAGTACCGGTCGTTGGTGCGCTCGGCGCTGTTGTTCTTCTTCGCCCGGCTGTCAGCGCCGCGCCGCGCCGAGCTGCGGTCGATCGGCCGCCGTCGTCGCAACGGATCGGTCTTCGACCAGGTCCTCGCTCTGCTGCTCGCCTGCCCGTCGCTGCACAAGCTCGGCCAAGTGGTCGCCCGAGATCGCCGGCTGAGCCCGGAATTCAGGGCGCGGCTGGCCCTGCTCGAGGTCCTGCCACCGACCATCCCGACTCCCGAAGTGATCGCGACGATCCTCCGCGAGCGACCCGGTCTCGACCGCGAGGTCGAGCTCGGACCGGTGGTGCTGGCCGAGGGCAGCGTCGCGGCGGTGCTGCCGTTCACCTACGGTGCCAGCGGCAACGATGTTCTCAGGCACGGTGTTCTCAAAGTGCTCAAGCCCGGGATCGAAGCGCGGCTCGAAGAAGAGCTCGAGATCTGGCCCGACCTCGGCAGCTTCCTGGAAGAAGAGTGCGGCCGCCTCGGCCTGCCGACACCCGACTACCGTGACGCGGTGCTGCGCACCAGCGAGCTGCTGCGCCGCGAGATAGATCTCGACGGCGAACGGAGAAACCTCGCCCTCGCCGCAAGCACACTGGGCTCGATTCCTGGGGTCGCGATCCCCGAGCCGCTGCCGTTCTCCGGGCGCCGGCTGCTCGCGATGACCCGTCTCTTCGGTCGCAAGATCACCGAGCTCGAGGGCGAAGCGCAGACCACCACAGCGGCGAGCACCATCGCCGACGTCCTGCTCGCGCGACCGATGCTCCAGGCCGAAGGCGAAGCGTTCTTCCACGCCGACCCGCACGCCGGAAATCTGATGGCCACCGACGACGGCCGTGTCGGCATCATCGACTGGAGTCTGGTCGGCCGGCTCCAGAAGTCGCACCGGGTGGCCCTGGTTCAGATCCTTGTAGGCGCGATCACCTTCGACCACCGTCGGATCGCCCGCGCCGTCCGCCGCCTGGCCAGCACTGGCGTCGACTCCCGAGCCGTCGAGCGCTCGATCACCGACGCGCTAAGCCGTCTGCGTCTGCGGCCCCCCGGTCTCGACTGGCTGTTCGAGCTGCTCGACGACCTCGCGTTCCGCGCCGCGGTCCGCTTCCCCGGCGACCTGATCCTGTTCCGCAAGAGCCTGCTCACACTCGAAGGCCTGCTCGAAGAGCTCCGCCCGGGCTTCTCCCTGGACCGGGTGGTGCTGCGGCGCACGCTCGAGCAAGCGCTGCGAGACTGGCCGCAACGTTGGTTCGCAAACCCCTTCGACCGCGGCTTCGCGACCCACCTATCGAACGCCGACTGGCTCGGGCTCCTGGGCACCGGTCCGTTGGCTGCGGCGCGGGTGCTCGGTCACGCGCTTGCGCGTTGAGCGGCTGGCGGTAGTCGCGCGGGCGGCGTGGGGCGAGAAGGTCGGCGGACCTACTCCAGCTCGAAGGGCTTGACGAACTCCTCGAGGAAATCTCGTTCCTCGGGCGGCAGCGAATCGAAGTTCGCGCGCTCACCGGCGAGCCGTGCGCGGACCGGGGCGAGGGGCGCAAGCTCCGCGCGAGCCTGCTCGCTGATCGCGGCATCGAGCTCGTCCCAGACCTTGCACCACAGGCTCTCTGCCTCGGACGTTCGGAGTCTGCGGAGGACGTACAAGGCGAATCCACTTTGATCGCCGCTGTCAAGGGCCTGGACGACGAGCTGACCTCGGCGAATCAGACTCTGGGTTTCGGTGCTCATCGCGCTGTTTCGCAACAAGAAGGGCCAGGCACGAGCGACCAGAAGGACCGCCAGCCAAGCCCGCAGATCGCGCTCAGCCAAGGAGCATGCCAGATCGAAGTCCCTTGTAGCGAGTGCAGTCTGACCAAGAACACAGTGTTGTAAACCGCGAAAGTACAGCGCCTTCGCCACCGGCTCGATGAGCGCCGGCTCTTGCCGGGATCCGTAACAAGCCAACACTTCGTCGTAGGCCCCGATCGACTCTTCTGAACGACTCAGAATCCACAATGCGGCGCCCTTGCTCACAAGTCCCCCGGCTCGATCGACATCCGAGATCTCTTCCTGGAGCGCACGATCGATTGCGTCGAGCGCCTCGGGAAAGCGGCCGAGCCGTCCGAACGCCCTCCCAAGGCTGACCCACGCCGCGGCGTCGCCTGGTTCAGCGGTCACCTGCTCACGCCACCCCTTGGCCGCGGTCTCAGGATCGTCGTGCTCTTCGCTCCATTTCCCCAACTCGAACATCGCCCGGGCGATTCGCTTTCCAGGATCTTGCGGCTGCACGAGCGAGTTCAATGTCTCGGCGGCCTCTCGGATCTCTCCCGCTTCGATCCAAGAGCGAACCGCGCAGCCCCGGGCCTTCGACGCATGGGGACTGTCCAACAGCGTAGCCGCGATGTACTCAAGAGCCACGGCAGCATCTCTGGGCCCAAGACCTCCCAAGCTGTCGAGCATCCCCACCCTCGCCTCGACCTCGTACCAAGCAGCGAGCAACGCAACGAAGACCTCGATCCTTCGTCGCTCAGCCTTCGAGTAACGCATCCGATACCAAGTGCCGAACAACTGGTCGGGCACGGTGTAGTGAGCCGCGCGGCCCTTGCCAC
>JAQBHE010000547.1:0-2815 GCA_032128015.1 Holophagae bacterium | reverse complement strand
ACCCCCGACCCGGTGAGGTCGAGGTAGGCGACGGTGAGGGGATCGAGGATCCGCAGCGTGTCGAGGCCTTTCGGCGACAGGTTCAGCAGTCCGCCCTCGCCGAGCGGCGCGGTGGCGACGAAGAACATCTGCTGTTCGCGGATGAACTCGGCGAGTCCGTCATCGATCGCATCGTAGGTCTTGCCCATTCTCGATCTTCTCCGTTCCAGCGGCGTAGTGCCGCGCGGGTCCTGCCGGCTAGAAGTCTCGAACTCCCGCCCTTGACGCAGTGAGTCGCGGTCTGGGGCGGCATGTTCTCACGAACACTGGGGTTCGAGACTTCTAGGAGCCCGCGGACGTCCGCGGCCGCTTGGGCGGGGTGACCGGCTAGCGAGATCGTGGTATGACCGCGTCTCATCCCTGCCTCCTCGCTGCGGAATGGTGAAGCCACGATCTCGCTAGGAGTTGTCCTTGCGCTGACGGATCTCGCCGAACACTTCGGCGTCGCTCGCCGACTCCATCTCGAGCCGCCGCCGGATCACCGGATCGTCAGGACGCAGAAACGGGTTCGCCGCGCGCTCGGCGCCGATCGTGGTGGGGATCGTCGGCAGGCCTTGGGCACGCTGTTGGTCGATCTCGCGAGCCCGCGCCTGGAGCGCCGGGTTTTCCGGGTCGATGGTGAGCGCGAAGCGCGCGTTCGACTGGGTGTACTCGTGGCCGCAGTAGACCAGGGTCTCGGCGGGCAGCCGGCGCAGCTTCTCGAGCGACGACCACATCTGCTCCGCGGTGCCTTCGAACAGCCGGCCGCAGCCGAGCGAGAACAGTGTGTCGGCGCAGAACAGCGCGCCGTCCTTGAACCAGTAGGAGATGTGACCGCGGGTGTGGCCGGGGGTGTCGAAGACCAGCGCCTCCGCCGCTCCGAGACGGAAATGGTCGCCCTCGCTCAGGGCCAGGTCGATTCCGGGCACTCGGGCGCGATCGGCCGCAGGCCCGGCGACCTCGGCGCCGGTCTGGCGCTTGAGCTCGAGGATGCCGTCGACGTGGTCCGTGTGGTGGTGGGTGGCGAGAATCCAAGTGGCTTTCCAGCCTTTTTCGGCTAGTCGCTCGAGCACCGGTTCGACGACCGGCGGATCGATGATCGCGGTGGCGCCGCTCCCGGATTCGCGCACCAGGTAGACGTAGTTGTCGGCGAGCACCGGGATGATTTCGACTTCGAGCGTTGCCACGACTCCTCCTCGCTCCGGTTAGGCCGGACGTTCGATCTTACGACGCCGCGCCGCGATTCTCTTCAGGGGGCGTTAGGTTTGACGATGTCGTTGCGCTGTGCGATGTTGGCCACCCCCGACCCTGTTGCCATCCCAACACCCGCGGAGGTTCCGATGACTGTTCCCCTCACCCTGGTGGGCTCGCCGGGGTCGCCGTACAGCCGCAAGCTGCGCGCCGTCTTGCGCTATCGACGGATCGCCCATCGCTGGGTGCAGCGCGGATCGGCGCAAGACGTCGGCATCCCGCGCCCGGCGGTGGCACTGATCCCGGTGCTGGTGCTGCCCAGCGCCGACGGCGGAGCGCCGGAAGCGGCGGTCGACACCACGCCATTGATCCGCCGCCTCGAGACGATGGTGGCGGAGCGATCGGTGATCCCGGCGGATCCGGTGCTCGCGTTTCTCGATGCGTTGATCGAGGACTACGCCGACGAATGGCTGACCAAGGCGATGTTCCACTATCGCTGGACCTTCCCGGAGGACATCGCCAAGGCCGGCGCCGTGCTGCCGCGCTGGGCGCGCATCGACCTTGACAACTCGGCGATCGCGCCGCTCACCGAGCAGTTCTGCTCGCGACAGATCTCGCGGCTGGGCGTGGTCGGTTCCAACGCCACCACCCGGCCGGTGATCGAGGACAGCTATCGGCGACTGCTGCGGCTGCTCGACGCCCATCTCACGGAACGTCCCTTCGTCTTCGGTGGTCGTCCGGCGTCGGCAGATTTTGGTCTCTTCGGCCAGCTGTCGCAGCTCGCGCATTTCGACCCGACGCCGGCAGCGATCGCGCTCGCGGAGGCGCCGCGGGTGTGGGCTTGGGTTGATGTCGTCGAAGACTCGAGCGGCATCGAGCCGGGTCCCGATGACTGGATTCCCCGCGATCCGTTGCCAGACACCCTGAGCGCGCTGCTTGCCGAGGTCGGCCGGGTCTACGCACCGTTCCTGATCGCGAATGCGGCGGCGCTCGAGCGCGGTGACGACGAGGTCCGGCTCGAGATCGACGGGCGCCCGTGGACCCAACGTCCTTTTCCGTACCAAGGCAAGTGTCTCAAGGCGCTGCGTGACGGCTACGCTGCGCTCGACGGGGCCGACCGCCGCGCAGTCGACGTCATCCTCGGCGGCACCGGCTGCGAGGCGCTGCTGCGATGAGCACGTCGGTGTTCTTGAGCTCGTTGGCGAGTTCGTTCCCGAGGTCGAGGGTGCTGGCGAGCCGACTCACGGCTGGCGTGGTCGCGGTCGTCGCGGTCACAGGCGCTGGCGGCCGGGCCGCCGCCCAGCCCGCCGATCTCATCTTGCACGGCGGCGCGGTGATCACCGTTGACGAACGCCAGCCACTCGCGAGCGGCGTCGCGGTGCGCGAGGGTCGCATCCTGGTCGTCGGCTCGGCCGCCGATGCGCTCGCCCACCGCGGTCCGAGCACGCGGGTGATCGACCTCGCCGGCCGCGCGCTGCTGCCCGGGTTCATCGACGCCCACGGCCACCTGACCAGCGTCGCGCAGGTGATCGGCCTCGCGAGTGTCGCCTCGCCACCGGTTGGCCCGGTGCGCGATATCGCCGGGCTGCGCGCCGAGCTCGAGCGC
>JAQBHE010000546.1:0-4167 GCA_032128015.1 Holophagae bacterium | reverse complement strand
GCCCATGAGCTAGAGAAGCCGGAGCTTGGCGAGCTCGGCGCCGTTGACACCCAGCTCGCGATTGGCCAGCTGCTCGACAGCCTGCGCGACGGCCAGAACGCGACCCGGGCGTCGTTTGCTCTCGCCTTCGCTCGTTTTTCTTCCTCCCAGCGCCGCCGCTCCTTCCGGCGCGACCTCCGCTTGGAGTAGCCGTGCGCAGCCTCGCGGTGTTCAACATCAAGGGCGGCGTGGGCAAGACCGCGACCGCGGTGAACCTCGCTTACCTCGCCGCCGGGCAGGGGATGCGGTCGCTGCTCTGGGACCTCGATCCCCAGGGCGCCGCCGGTTGGTACTTGCGCATCCGGCCGAAGTCGCGGAGCGGGGTCGAGCGTTTGCTGCGCCGCCGCTCGGCGACTCGGCTGGTGCGTGCGAGCAACTATGTCGACCTCGATGTGCTCCCAGGCGACCTCGAGAATCGCCGCCTCGACCTCCACCTGGCGAGCCGCAAACAGCCCCATCGCCGGATCGCGCGAGTGCTCGAGCGCCTGGGTCGCGGCTACGACCTGGCGGTGCTCGACTGTGCGCCCGGCCTGTCGCTGATCTCCGAGGCGGTGCTCGGTGCGGTCGACGCGGTGCTGGTGCCGACGGTGCCGACGCCGTTGTCGCTGCGCACCCTCGATCAGTTGACCGACTTCATCTCGAGCTTGGACTCGCCGCGGCCCCGGGTGTTGCCGTTTTTCTGCATGGTCGATCGTCGCAAGGCATTGCACAGCCGAATCTGTGACGCCGAGGACGAGGGCGGCCGCTTCCTCATGGCCAAGATCCCATACTCCAGCCTGGTCGAGCAGATGGGAGTCCACCGGGCGCCGCTGTTCGAGTTCGCCGCGGGCTCAGTGCCGGCGCTCGGCTACCAGGCTTTGTGGCGCGAGGTCACCGAACGACTCGGGTCGGCGTGAGCCCGCGGTTCAGCGGGCCGCCGGAGCGGTCTCGAGCGCTTCGCGGACCGCGCGAGTGAGCTGGTCGCCGCGGAACGGCTTCTCGAGGATCTTTACCCGGCTGCCATCGAAGCCGTGGCGGCTGAGACCATCGCTCTGGTAGCCGGTCATGAACAGCAGCGGCAGGTGAGGCCGGTGCTCGCGGAGGGCGGCAGCGAGCTCGCCGCCGCCCATCTCCGGCATCACGACATCGGTCAGCACCAGGTCGACCTCCTCGCCCACGGTCACCAGCCGGCGAAGAGCCTCGCGACCGTTCGCGGCCTCGGATACCTGGTAGCCGGCGTCGCGCAGCGTCCGCACCACCACCGCGCGCACCGCGTCCTCGTCCTCGACCACCAGCAGCCGGCTGGCGGGTGAGGGCGCGACCACGGAGACTTGGCGAATCGCGGGCGGAGCCGCGGCCGCATCCGTGGCCGGGAGCAGGATGCGAATGATCGTGCCCTGTCCGACCTCGCTGTCGATCTCGATCCGGCCGCCGCTCTGAGCCACCGAGCTGTAGACCATCGCCAGTCCCAGCCCGGTGCCACGGCCGGTCGGCTTGGTGGTGAAGAACGGCTCGAAAGCGTGGCGCCGAGTCTCTTCGTCCATCCCCGAGCCGCTGTCTTCGACCTCGATGACGCCGTAGCGGTCGGGACCGAAGTCGTCGCCGTTGCCGCGCGCCGATGCGTTCGTTTGCGAGCTGCGGAGGACCAGCCGGCCGCCTGCCGGCATCGCGTCGCGGGCGTTGAGCACCAGGTTGAGGATCGCGTCTTCGAGCCGGTTCGGGTCGGCCAACACGTGGCCGGCCCGAGGGTCGAGCACGAACGTGTGATGGATGTGCTGGTCGAGCACCCGCGGCAGGACGGTCGCGATGCGGCTGAGCGTCTCGTTGATCGAGGTCGGTTCGATGCGGTCCTTCTCGCGCCGGCTGACCCGCAGCAATTGTCCGGTGAGCGACGACGCGGCATCCGCGGCTTCGATGATCCGGCGAGCGTCGGCGCGCTCGGGCTCGTGCTCGCGCAGGCTGGTCTCCAGGAGCTCGGCATAGCCGCGGATGATCAGCAGCTTGTTGTTGAAGTCGTGCGCGAGACCGCCGGCGAATCGGCGCACCGATTCCATGCGCTGGCTCAGGGCAAGCTCTTCGGCGAGACGCCGCCGATCCTCCTCGAGCCGCCGACCGACGAGAGCGCGGCGGCGGTCGTAGAGCACCGCCAGGCTGGAGAGCGTGGCGAACGTGACGACGACGGTGATCTGACGGGCCTTGGCGGTGGCGGGGTCCAGAACCTCGGTCAGCTCCATGATCAGGTGCGCCGCTGGCAGCACGAAGGTGAACAGCACCAGCGCCCCCTCGCGACGACGGGCGCGCAGCTGCGCTAGATCGTAGGACTCGGCTTGCCACGAAGCTACCGGCGCGCGCAGGGTGCGGACGCCAGCGATCATTGAAGCCAGGGGCAGCAGCCAGAGCGCGTCCCCCGGCGTGCCAGGCCCGAGGATCTCGAGGCCGGGCTCGAGGAGACCCTCGTAGAGGTCGAGCACCAGCCAGCCCGCGGTGGCCCCCAACATCCAGCCGTAGGCGGACCTCCAGCGTCGCTCCGCCGCGGCCGCCCGCGAGGCAACCAGTCGCACCACCATGTAGGCATCGAAGGCGACGTAGAGAAGGTAGGAGGGCACTCGATCGAGCAGGCTGTCGGGAGCGAGAATCGCCGGGATCACCAGGAAGTAGGTCCACAGCCCGGCGGCGAGGACGACGGCAGCGAGATGCTCGAGTCGGACTCCGGCCGCCGTCGGAATCGGGCTTCGGAGATGCGGGCGCTGCTCGAGCGCGAACAACAGAAGCAGATAGAAGGCGAGATAGAAGGCCTCGTCGAGCATGTAGGGAAGCGGCAGCGACAACAGGCGGCGCGGCACCAACTGCTCGAGGACGTGGACCGTCGGCCAGGCGGCCAGACTGCAAATCAACAAGGTCGCGAAGGCGCGCTCGCGCTGCGGCGTTTCGCCGCGCAGTCGCCACAACGACCCGATCGCGATCGCGAACAGCGGCAGGTCGAGGAGTCGACCGTGGAGGACGCGGACCGATTCCGGAATCGCGCCGACGAACAGCGGGATCGACACCAGCCCGGCGACCAACAGTGTCCAGCGCATCGGCCGGTCATCGCGAAGCATCGCTGGGGTACTCGCGGGGTTGGGCCGCTCTTGCGCGAGTCGCGGCAGGCCCGTCCCTAGCAATAGCTAGACGACGATATTGACCAGGCGGTCCGGCACCACGACGACCTTCTTCACCGGACGGCCTTGGAGGAAGCTCTGCACCTTGTCCGAAGCCATTGCGAGCTCCGAGATCTGGTCCCGGGATGCTCCGGGGAGTACGGTCAGGACCTCGCGTTTCTTGCCGTTCACTTGAACGACGATCGTGATCGTATCCTCTTCGAGATAGGACGCCTGGTACCCGGGCCACGACGCCAGCGACACCAAACCCTCGCCGCCGAGTCGCTGCCACAGCTCCTCGGCAACGTGGGGAGCCCACGGCGCGAGCAGTCGCACGAACACCTGGACCGTGGCCATCGGCAGCCGGTCGGCGGCGGTGGCGGCGTTGACCCAGATCATCAGGCTCGAGATCGCGGTGTTCATCGCCAGCGAGTCGATGTCGTCGCCGACCTTCTTGATCGTCTTGTGCAATAGGCGCCAGAGCTCAGGCGCGCTCTCCGGTGGGTCGTGACAGAGCGTCTTCGACAAGGCGCCGGTGTCTTCGTCGACCACCAGTCGCCAAGCGCGCTGGAGGAAGCGCGAGACTCCTTCGACCCCCTTGGTCTGCCAGGGCTTCTGCTGCTCGAGCGGTCCCATGAACAGCTCGAACAGTCGGAGGGCGTCGGCGCCGTACTCGGCGATCACGTCGTCGGGGTTGGCGACGTTGAGCTTCGACTTCGACATCTTCTCGATGCGGGCTTCCAAAGCCTCACCGCTGGCGGTGAAAGCGCGCTCGCCCCGCCACTCGACGTCGTCCGGGAGGTAGTAGCGACCCTGGGCGTCCTGGTACGAGTAGGCCAGGATCATCCCTTGGTTGAACAGCCGCTGGAACGGCTCGCGGGTGTGCACCAGGCCGCAATCGAAGAGCACCTTGTGCCAGAAACGGGCGTAGAGCAGATGGAGCACGGCATGCTCGACGCCGCCCACGTAGAGATCGACGCCGTCAGGCGCCATGAAGTAGCGCTCTTTCTCC
>JAQBHE010000545.1:0-10624 GCA_032128015.1 Holophagae bacterium | reverse complement strand
GAACGGCCAGGGACCGCCAAAGTCGTTGACCACCTCGTGATCGTCCCACTGGACGTAGACCGGGGTGCGTCGGAGAAACTCCTGGTGCCCCGGATCGGCTCGGTTGTAACGCCAGTGGGCGCGATACACCTCGTCGATCGCCGATCGATCCCGCCAATCGAGCGTCGCGTCCGCGACGCCCGGAAAGTCGCCCGGGACATAGATCTTGCTTTCGGAGCCGCGCTCGGGACAGTCGTTGTCGGCATAGATCATGTCGCCGTTGGCGACGAAGAAGTCGGCGTCGAGCGCGGTCATCGGCCCGAAGATCCGGTAGCCGCCTTCGACCAGCCGGCAGTACTGCTGACCTCCGAGGTCGCCGGAGACCAGGAAGGACACGGGGGCCGGCGCGTCGGGGCGCGGCGCGGTGCGAAAGGTCCCGCCGTCCTCGGCCGAGCGCTGGCCGGCGGCATCGGTGAAGTGAACGCGATAGCGGTAACGAGTGTCCGGGAGCAGGCTGCTGACCGTTGCCTGGGCGGTGAAGTCGGTCACCGCGGTCGCAGAAGCACGGAACGCCGCCGCCTCCCACTCGACGCCGTCCGCACGGTCGACCCCCACGGTGACGGTCATCTCGGCGGCGCGGTCGGCGCGCGCCCAGATCACCGCGCCTTCGTCGGTGACGTCGCCAGCAGCAACGCCGTGGGTGATCGCCGGCGGCTGCGCAGACGCGAGTGCCGCGAGCAGGCTGAGCACACCGACGGCGAGCGCGAGCGCCGGCACTCGCGTGCGCCGGGTCTTGGTCATCGGATCGCCACTTCGTAGCAGTGACGGCCGGCGGGATGGCTCCAGAAGCTGCCGGGAGCTTCGGCACGGTCACGTTTCGACCGGCGCTCGTGCGCGGACTCGGCGTCGAAACTCGCGCACAGCTCGAAGGACTGCTCGCCAGTGACCCGGTACTCGTACGGCTCCGCGGTCTCGGGATCGACGATCGAGATCGCTCCCGCCACTCGCTCGGCGCCTAGCTCGTCGAGGCTCGACGGCAGCAGCCTTCGCGCCTCCCAGAGGTCATCAGCGGCGTCGGCAATGCCTTCGAGATGCGAGACGCGCTGGCGATCGAGGTCGAGGGCGCGTGCCGCCTGCGGCGACCCGGCGGCCCACAGCCCGCCGGCGAGCGCCACCGCCACGACAACGGTCGCGACGATCGCGAACCCACCGTCGACACGGTCGCTTTTGGCCACGCCCTCGGTCTCGCTCTCGTCGCGGCGCAGGTCTCGCAGGTAGTAGGAGAACGCCGCGCCGGCGATCGCGCCGACGGTGCCGACCTTGAGCACAAACCGGCCGGTCAGCTCGCCGCCCAAGAGGTTGTAGACCAGGGTGATCAGGTCGACGATCAACACCGACGCGGCCACGAACAGTGTCAGGTAGCTCAACCATTTGCGGACTCGCGAGGCGCGTTTTTCGGGATCGCGGGCGGTCGCAAGGCGGACCGAGCGCTGGAGCCACAGAAACACCGGGAACGAGATCAGCAGCGAAGCGGTCGACCAACGCACCGCCTCCCGCGCCACTCGAGCGGCGAACGCCTCCATCGCCGGGTCGGGGAGCAGCCGATGGATGAGCTGGAAGAGCAGACTGCCGAGACCGATGGCGCTGATGTACAGGGTCAGGAACAGCAACAGATAGGTGAATGCGTCGCGAGCCGAGAGGTACGGCTTCGGTCGCGGCACCGGCACCGGGAATTCGACGCTCGCGAAGGCGCCGAGCGCGGAGCGCACCTCGTCCTCCGGCCAGCCGGCCTCCGCCAGCGCTTGGCGGGTGGCGTCGCGGCTCGCTCCTGCGGCGAGCGCATCGCGCACGAACTGTCTCAGTTCAATGTCCATGGGGGTGCGGCCTCCTGGCTGCGAGGCTACACCAGGCGGTTTCGGAGGGAGGCCCGGTGCTACCCAGCGCGGTCGATGACGCGGTCGGGCGTCGGTGCTGGGTGCTACCGGAACGCGATAGATGACGCGGTCGATCTCGCTCTTTCGTCGGCCGCCCAAGCTCGGCCGCTACCCCTAAGAGGGTGCATTCGCCCGGCGCTTCCGAGCGGCCGAGCCGGCCGGCCGCTACGCTCGGAGTGGCACGGACTGACGTTTGTGCGGAGGTGCGAGCGGCCTCGGGTGGCCGATGGTTCGGCCAGGAACCGCGGGCGCCCGGACGGCGACAGGACTACCTGAAGACGTCGAAGAGGTAACTGTACTTGACGATCACGCTACGGTCGGCGCGATCGTAGAACTGGCGCATGCCGAACTCGTCGATCTCGTTGTAGACCACGAACAGCCCGGTGTTGGCGTCGCGCTGCCAGCCGAAGCGGAGGTTGGTCGAGATGGTGTCGCTGCGGTCGTTGTACTGGATCAAGGCCTGCGCGAGGATCCGGGTGGTGATCGAGTACGAAACTCGCAGGCGGCCGAGGTTGACCTCGAAGTCGCCGAATGGCAGGTCGACGTTGTTGTAGTTCCACGACAGCTCGGAGGACAGCGCCTCACCCCAGCGCGCGCGCAACGTCGAATCGAGCGACAAGCGATCGCCGCCGTAGAAGCCGCCGACGGTGGCGCGGGTGTTGAAGGAGTACGGTGCTCCCTGGTTGGTCATGAAGACCAATTGGACCTCTTCGTGCTCGTACGCGCCCGGCGGCACCACCACCCCGGGGGCGATCTCGAAGGGTTCCTTGAGCGCCTCGTAGGTCAGGTTGATCCCGGTATGGACCTCGTAGCCGTTGCGCCATTCCCAGTGGTTGTCGAGATGGATGTACTGGGACTCTCGAAATCCATCCCAGTCGTAGACCGCGGCCCAGGTCGCGTGCGGACGCAGCTCGTGGAGCCCCCAGAGGTTCTTCGGTCGGATGGTGCGCAGCGCGAACAGCGACGGATTGCGGAACGCGGTCCGTGACAGGAAGCCGACCTCGGGGTTGAAGTTCACGTCAGCTTCGATGTGACGCGCCGTTGCCCGCCACTTCGGGGAGCTCAGGCTGTAGGAAACGTTGAGCGCGTGATCGTGGCCCTCGAGACCGGGGGTGTCGGTGGTGGCGACAAAAGCGTTGATCGTGTGGTACTCGCCAATCCCCCACTGCCCGTCGACGGCGTAAGTGCGATTGCGATCGTCAGCCTCGGCCAGCGCCCCTTGGCCCTCGCGCTGAACGAACAGCACTCCGACGTTGCTGCGATTCGGGAGCTCGCGGCTGAACCGCGCCACTCCGTAGCTGTTCTCGGGGGCCGTGCCGGTTGCCTGGGTTTGCATGTTCAGCAAACCGACATTGGTGCGTCCGGCGCGGCCCGAGAGCCGAAGACCGTAGTCGATCGGAATCAGCTCGCCGTCGTCGCCGAGGCCGATCCGCCGGCTGAAGAAGAGGTCGATCTGTCCCGCCGCTCGGCTCGCGGCGGTGCCGGCGCCGATCGCGAACTGGCCCGAGTTCTCGAGAAAGAACGGCCGCTTCTCGGGGAAGAACAGATTGAAGCGGTCGAGATTCACCTGCTGCTCGTCGACCTCGACCTGGGCGAAATCGGTGTTGATCGTGGCGTCGAGGGTCAGGCTCCGGGTGACGCTGTACTTGACGTCGAGTCCGGCGTCGGCTTCGGTGTCGGTGTCGCTCGACGCCGTCGACGGTCTTCGCGCCTGGCCCAGGACATAGGGGACGAGCTTGAGGTTGCGCTGCGGCGGCGGCACGACCCCGGTCAAGGTGCCGGCATCGGTGAGGCGATCGAGCGATTGGTTGTGCTCGAGGGGCGCCCAGAAGGCATTCTCGTTGCGTCGCCGGATGTTGCGCTGGAAGTTGATGCCCCACACCTGGTCAGAGCCGGGCGGGTAGCGGAGGGTGCGGAATGGGATCGCGAGCTCGGCGCTCCAGCCGAAGTCGCCGCTCTTGGTCGCGACGTGCCAGGCGCCATCCCAGTTGAGATTGAAACCGGCGGCGGTTCCGCCGGAGAAACGGTTGTTGCCGCCGAGTCCTCCGAACACCCCCGAACCGCCGCGCACCACTTGGCCGTCGTACTCGAGACCTGCCGGGTTGGTTCCGAACACGAAGCCGTTCTGGTGATCGTGAAAAGTGTCCAGGATCACCTGGAAACTGTCGGTCTCGGAGAGCGACGCGTCCCGCCGGCTGTCGGAGACGATGATCCCGGAGGGCTCGCGATCGAAGCAGACCACCGACACGAACAAGGTGTCGCCGCTGAACGCGATGCGCACCTCGGTCCGCTCTGTGGCCGCCGCGCCGGCATAGGGGCGCGTCTGGGTAAAGCCGTCTGCCGCAGGAACCGCATCCCAAACCGGGTCACCGACTACGACACCGTCGACGACCGGCGGCGTATCGACCGCGACCGCGGCCATCGTCGGTGGCTCGGCAGCGCGCGCCGCCGATGTCTGCGCGGCCTGCAACCCAAAGAGCAACAGAAGGGCAAGCAACCCTCGATGCACGCACTCCATCGCCAAAGCTCGCACGAGAACAGATACGCGGATGATGGTGAGGAGGAGACCGGAACGGAGACTCGAGACAAGGACCCCTTCGGACCCGGCTCGCCGCCCGACGTCCGACCCGGCGGATCCTATTTCACGAGACGCCGGTCACGAAAGCTCCGAACGGAGGATCCCGAACCGAGGATCCCGGAGGACCGACAGGCCACAGCGCCCGAGGACGGGTTCGCTCGCAGACGGGCGCGGGCTCGTCGCTCGCCTGCCTCGATTGACTCGGACAGGCTCCAGGCTGCTACTCGCGCTCTTCGGCCGCGGCCTCAATGGACTCCACGACTCCGGCCGGGAGGCCGTCGGCCTGGTCCATGCCAACCGCTTCGCCCCAATCGATCTCGGGACCGGTCGCCTCGACCTCCTCCCCGCGAAGCGCCTTTTCCTCGCGACGCTGCTGTTTGACCTCAAGCTTCTGCTGGCGCTTCCGCTGGCGGGCGCGCTCTCTCTGGCGGCGGGCAACCGACGCTGGATCGAAAGCCATGCGTCCTCCTCGTGGCTCGTCAGCCGCACCCGACCCACACGGGTCGACCGACGGCTGCCGAAGGGGTGCTCACCAAAAGCCGGAGGGCTACGCGCGTGTTCCTCCAGGTCTTCCGAAGAGCGGGAACCGATTCTTCCCGGCCACGGTGGCCGGAATCAAGCCGATGGCGGCGACGGCAGTCTCGATGGCCGGAGCCACTCTGGATGACCGATGCCGCGATTCGCTATCGCAGGCTATCAGACCACGACTCCTCGCCGGAGCCGGTGCGAGGATCTCGCAGCCAAGCAAGGGGCTGAGAGTAGGATCGGCCGCATGGCGAATCCGGCCCCCGAGGATGGCGCCGACAACCGCGCGCCCTTGGCCGTCAAGCGCCTGAGCACGCTGCGCAGCCTGGCCGCCGCCTTCGGCTCATGGCGCACCGCTTCGGTCGTGCTGCTTTCGTTTTCCTCGGGGATGCCGCTCGGTCTGGTGTGGATGGCGATCCCCGATTGGATGCGCTCGGCAGGGGTCGACATTCGGCTGGTCGGTCTGTTCAGCCTCGCCCAAGCGCCGTGGAGCTTCAACGTCATCTGGGCGCCGTTGATGGATCGCTACCGGCCGCCGTTCCTGGGCCGTCGCCGTGGCTGGGCGGCGATCGCTCAGATTCTCCTCGCGCTATCGATCCTCTCCCTGGCCTCGGTCGGCCACCGTCCGGAGACGCCGTGGGTGGTGGCGGCGATCACCCTCGCGATCGCGCTCGCGGCGGCGAGCCAGGACGTCGCAATCGATGCCTATGCAGTCGACGTGCTGCGGCCGGAGGAGCAGGGGGTCGCGGTGGGGGCGCGGATCGCGCTCTACCGGGTCGGGATGTTCATCGCCGGCGGCCTCTCGATCACCCTCGCCGCGCAGTACTCCTGGCCGTTGGTGTGCGTCGGTCTGGCTTTGCTGTTCCTGCCCATGATCGTGGTCTCGATCTTCGCCCCCGAGCCCCCAGGCGTCTTCTCACCGCCCCACACCCTGCGCGAGGCGGTGTGGCTACCGTTCTTGGGATTCCTGGCGCGCCACCGAGCGCTCGAAATCCTGATCTTCGTCGTCCTGTTCAAGGCCGCCGACAATTTCGCCCAGGCGCTGTTGCGGCCGTTTCTGATCGACATGGGCTACTCCGATTTCGACCGCGGCATGGCGCTCGCCACCGTCGGCATGTTCACCACCATCGGCGGCGCGATTCTCGGCGGGGTGATGACCAACGTCCTCGGCCTCGGTCGGGCGTTGTGGCTGTTCGGGGCGCTCCAGGTATTCTCGAACCTGGGCTACGTGCTCCTCGCCAATATCCCGACCCACCGCGTCGCGATGTACTCGGCCATGGGGTTCGAGACCCTGTGCCAGGGACTCGGCACCGGCGCGTTCTCGGTGCTGCTGTTGCGGATGACCCAGAAGCGATTCTCGGCCGCTCAGTACGCGATGTTCTCGACGTTGTTTGGCTTCGGCCGCATCCTGTCCGGCCCAGTAGCCGGATTCACAGTCGACGCGGTCGGATGGTCGACCTTCTTCCTGATCTCGATTCCGCTGGGAATCCCTGGTCTGGTGATGCTCGCCCGGTTCGTGCCGCTCGGCCAGCGCGAGCCACGCTTCGAATTCGCCGAGGTCGAGCCGGGCGAACCGTGGTCGCGCCGGCAGCTGGCGACACGCGCGCTGTTCGGTGGCGCGGTCGCATTCGTCCTCGCGAGCTCCACGGTGGCCCTGCTCGCCGCGCTCAAGGCGCTGCGCTCCGAGCCGACGCACGGTTTCGCGTGGGGCAGCAAGATCCTCGAGCTGTGGTGGCCGGTCACTCTCGGGACCTGGCTGCAGCTGATCGCGATCATCGCCTTCGCAGTAGGCTTGGGCGTGATGACCGCAGCGCTCGCCGCCGTCCGCAGAGGCGCCGGGCGCGATCTCGCGGCCGGCCGAGCGAGCCATTTCGAGACCCCGGCGAGCTAGCGAACCGACCCCGCTGCGGAACCCCTCTCGTTCATCTCGCCGCCTGCCGACCCGCATGCCGACACCACCGCAGATCGAGGACCTCCTCGATCTTCCCGAGAGCCAGGCTCTGCGCCAGTACCTGGTGGCGGTCAACTACCAACGCCTGCGCTACCTCGCGGGGGCGGCCGCGGTGGTCGCGTTCGGTTTCCTGCTCTATTACTTGTTCGCCTCGGAGTGGCTGCGGCTGCTCGCGCCCGCGACCATCCTCGGCCTCACCCGTCTGCTTTTCAGTTCGGGAGAACAGCGGCTGTTGTTCCGGTATCCGCGCTGGCTGCTTTGCGCCTGGTTGCTGGCGCTGTTCTCCGCCGCGGCGTTCGTGCCGGTCGCCCTCGACGATGGCCTGCGGGTCGTGGGAGTCCTCGGACCGCTGGCGATCGCGATGTTCCGGATGCCGGCGCTGGACTTGTCCCTGTTGATGGTCGCGGTGGTCGCCGGAACCCTGGGACGACCGCTGATCCAGGCGCTCGACGCCGGGGCCATGGTGGCCACTCCACGGTTCATCGCCCAGAGCGTGATCGCAAGCGCAGCCCTCTACGTCTCGCTGACCGCCACCCGTCGCGGCGCCCGCGAGTTCCAAAAGCGCTTCCGAGTCGAGGAGAGTCGTCACCGCGAGCGCCTCCGACTACGCCAAGAGCTGGCCTCGGCTCGCCAGATCCAGCTCAGCATGCTGCCCCGGCGCGACCCGTCAATCGCGGGTTTCGAGATCGCCGCCACGTCGCTGCCGGCGGCCGAGGTCGGCGGCGACTACTACGAGTACTTCGAGCGTGGCGAAGACCGGGTCGCGATCGTGGTCGGCGACGTTGCTGGGCACGGGGTCGCCAGCGGTCTCTTGTTGTCAGGGATCCGCAGTTGCCTGTACCTGCTCCACGGCGACGACAAACGTCCCGGCGAGATGTTTCGCAGTCTCGACCGGATGGTCCGCGACACCACCGAACGGCGGATGTTCATCACCCTGCTCTACACCGAGTTCGAGCGCCGCGCCGGCCGTCTGACCGTGATCGCCGCCGGCCACCCGCCGCCCCTCCACTTCCGACCGTCGACCCGCTCCGTCACCGAGATCGACGTTCCAGCGCCGCCGCTCGGCACTCGCCTCGACAGCCAGTACCAAGAACGCACGGTCGCTTTCGAGACCGGCGACGTCTTCCTGCTCTACACCGACGGTCTGATCGAGACCGCCAACGCCAGCGGTGACTCCTACGGTATTCCCCGCCTGACCAGCCGCCTCGTGCGCGTGGGGGATCGCAACGCGCGCAGCATCCGCGAGGATCTGCTCAGCGACGTCTGGAACTTCAAAGGCGATGCCGACCAAACCGACGACATCACTCTGGTGGTGGTGCGCTTGACCGAGCCGGGAGCCGTGCCTCGAGTGAACCCGTGATCGAAGTCGGACAGCGCGGCGGGGTTGCGGTGCGCTCGACCCCGAGATTTGGGCGTCACGACCGCGCGCGACCGACCCTGCTGTGGATCCACGGCCTCGGCGAGTCCGGCGGCTGCTTCGACGGCATGCTTCGCCATCCTCGGCTCGCCGACTACCCGCAGGTCGCCGTGGACCTGATTGGGTACGGTCGCAGTCCATGGCCCGGCAAGCCGCTCGGTCTCGACGAACACGCTCGCTTCGTCACTGGCTGGGCGGAGCGCGAGATCGCCGGCCCAATCGTGATCGCCGGACATTCGATGGGCGGCGTCATCGGCCAGCTGATCTGCGAAGAGGTCGCTCGGGGCGCCTCGGCGCTGCAAATGGTCGGGCTGCAAAGTGTCGTCGGGCTGCAAAGTGTCGTCGGGCTCCTCAACGTCGAGGGCAACCTGTCACGAGACGATTGCCGGACCGCGAGCGCCCGCGCCGCCGAGCAAGACCTCGGCCGATTCGTCGCCACAGGCTTCGACGAGCTGCTCACCGAGACCTTTCTGCGGGGAGCTACCAGCCTCGCCTGGCGCGGCTATTTCTCGAGCATGCGCTGGTGCGACCCGCGCCAGTTCCACCTGAACTCTTGCGAGCTGGTGGCGCTCTCTGACACCGAAGCGCTGGCCGCCCGACTCGCAGACCTGGACTTGCCGGTAGCCTACGTTGGCGGTCGACCGGATGGCGTCGCCGACCGCTCTCTCACCCTGCTTGCGAGCGCCCTCATGACGCCCCAGCTGATCGAGCCCGCGGGTCACTGGCCGTTCATCGACCGACCCGACGAATTCGCGGTCACGGTGGCCGACTTCCTCGCGCGACTGCCGTGACCTCGACAGATCGCCGAATCTCCCTCCGGGGCGCGGTTTCTGCGATACTCAGTCGCATCGAAAGAGCAGGGGGGCTGGCGCGATGAGCGGTAGGACGACGGTGCTGATCGTCGACGACGAAGAGGCGGTGCTGGGCCTCGCTCAGGTGGTGCTCCAGGACGAGGGCTACCAGGCCCTGGTGGCGCGCGACGGCATGACCGCGCTGGCGCTCGCCGACGGGCACGACGGCCCGATCGAGGTGGCACTGATCGACGTCATCCTCCCGGGTATGAGCGGTCCGGTGCTCGCCGAGCGTCTGCGCGAATGCCGGCCCGAGACCAAGTTCCTGTTCACCTCGGGCTACGGATCGGGCGCCGGGGTGGCGCTCCACCGGCGCGAGCCGGAGTCGACCTACCTCAAGAAGCCGTTCTCGCCCGACCAGCTAGCGGCGGCGGTTGCCGGCCTTATCGGCTGAGGCTCGGCGACTCGACCGGGAACTCAACGCGCGATCTGGCCCTCGCGCAGCGGCCGCTGGGGAGTTCGCGGCTCGTCCGGGTAGAGCGCCGCGACGTACTTCTCGTAGCCGTTGAACAACGGCGTCGGGAACGGTTCTTGGCTGTCGATCCAATGGGACTCGGCCTGGCTCCACCGCGGGTGAGGGATGAACGGGTTGATGTTGGACAGGAATCCGTATTCGTGAGGCTGCATCTGCCAGAAAGTCTTGGGCTGCTCCTTCAAGAACTCGATCTGGACGATTGACTTCGGGTTCTTGTACCCGTACTTCCACGGCACCGCGACCCGGATCGGAGCTCCGTGCTGCTTGAGCAGAGGCTCCCCGTAGGCCCCGGTGACCGCGAACGCCAGCTCGTGCATCGCCTCCTCGATCCGCAACGCCTCGTGGTAGGGCCACGGGTAGTAGGCCGCCTCGCGCATGCCCGGCATCTGCGCCGGACGCTCGACGGTCAAGAAGCGGACGAACTTGGCGGTCGACTTCGGCTCGGCGCGCTCGAGCAATTTGCGCAGCGGGAAACCGCTCCACGGCACGTTCATCGCCCAGCGCTCGACGCACCGGAAGTGATAGAGCCGCTCCTCGTGGGCGAAGGCGAACAGCGCGTCGAGGTCGAGGGTCGTCGGCTTGGCGCACTCGCCGGTGATCTCGACCTTCCACGGCTCGACGACGAAGTCGGCGGTGAACTTCCAAACTGGCCCGCCGCGGCCGGGCAGGAACTCGTAGAAGTTGTTGTGGGTCGCCGCGACCTCGCGCGGGGTCAGCTGGCTCGGGATCCCCGAGGGCAGGGCGTAAGCTTCGTTGCGGCGCGCCGGAAAAACTCTCGGCCGCTGGAACGGCGCCTCGACCGGAGAGCGCCTCGGCGGAGGCGGCTGGCCGTCGACGGCGGTGGCGGTGGCGACAAGACCGGCCCCCAGCGCCACGAATTGCCGCCGGTTGAGGAAGACGTGTTGGGGGGTGGG
>JAQBHE010000544.1:0-3072 GCA_032128015.1 Holophagae bacterium | reverse complement strand
GGCCCTGCGCTACCCCAGCGGCCTCCGTGACGCTGTAGCCGATGGACCAAGCTCCACAGCAAGTCCGATCGAAGGCGAAATCGCGCACGATCAGCGATCGTCTTGGACTCGATGATGCGCGGGAGAGTGGGTCGGCTACCTTCCGCGCGGCGAGCTCACGGCGTGGGCACCAGCCGTTCCAGCTCGCCGAAGAAGTTCTGGATCACCACGAGCTGAGGTGTGGCACGCCGCTCGATGGCGATGAGCGACCGACCGTCGGGCGCGATGTCCCAAGAGCAGTTGTCGTCGACCGGTCCTGGGTGGAACAGCTCGGGCGGAGAGAACTCCATGCTGTCTGACGAGCTTCTGCGCATGGCGAAAATCTGTGTGCGACCTTCATAGAAGAGCCGGAGGCCGTCGCGAGACCATCGCGGGCACCAGCCGTTCGCGAGGAATCTCCTGCGCTCAGCGTCCGGATAGGCCGCGAGGAAGATCTGGAAGTTCCCGGACTCGTCTGACGTGTAGGCGACCCAACCGCCATCCGGTGACAAGCGTGGAACGAATTCTCTCTTTGCCGTCTCGAGGAACGGGCGGGCTCCCTCCTCCCGCCCGAGCTCTATGGACCAGATGTCCTCGCCGTTTTCAGGGTCGAGCTTGACATAGAGGAGCTCACCGTTCGCTGAGAGGCTCCCGGGATAGACGTAGGCTATTCCCGGCGCAGCGGTGACGATCACCTCGGGAGCTGCGGTTGACCCGCGTAAATGCGTGACGATCACAGGGGCTCCGTCGCGGATCGTGCCCCAGCTGATTGTCCGTCCGTCTTCAGAGAAGATCGGCAACCAGTCGGGCACGGATTGGTCGGTGGTGATGTGCTCGAAGCTCCCGCGCTCGACATCCAAGACCCAGATGTCCCCTCCCACACTGGCGGTGACGAACCGACCCTGTGGCTCCACCGAAATGGAGCGGATGTCGAAGGCCGCCGGCGCTTCGTGCAGGCGTTGTTGCGGTTGTCCGGGCGTCAGCCGGACGATCCACCTGTCGAGCTCGGATGCTCCCCTCAAGTAGGCGAGAGTGCCCTCCTCCGAGATCGCGAACTCGGCGAACGAATCGAGCCGGCTGGTTACGAGGTCGGTAATGATGCGGACCGGAGTACCTGACCGCAACGTCTCGGGGTCGAATGGCATTGCCAGGAGGGTGTCCCGTTGGGCAAAGATCACATGGCCGCTCGCTGAGTAGCGGCCGTAGAAGCCATCTTCGGCGAGCACGGTCGGGGACTCTTGGCCTGGTGATGCAACGGCGACGCTGGGCGGCGTGCCGGGCATCGTGAACAGCACCGCCTTGCTGCCGGGCAGCGGTTGCGGATAGACCGCCCAAGCGCCGATGACGAGCGAGGTTCCCCGTCCGACTGCATCGAGGCGCGAAATGCCTCCTCCACGGTCGTGCGCGAACAGGATGTCGCCGCTCTCCTGCCACCAGGCACCCCGGTACAGGCCCGGAATGTCGCTCAGCACCTGCACCTCGCCACCGTCGAGCGGCAGCGCGACCATGCGGGGATCGAAGAAGCCAAGACGGTCGGAAGCGAACGAGAAAAAGGGACCCCAGGGGTTGACTCCCGCGGCGAGCGCCAGACGGCGAGGCAGAGCCGAACGGTCGAGCTCGTAAAGCCAGAGACCCTCGACTCCCGATTCCTGCCCGACGACGGCGATCCGCCGGCCGTCGCGCGAGATGGCGAGGGTCGGGTTGACGCGATAGCCGAGGCTCGCTCCGGGTGGTGGCGCGATCGTGAAGCGCCTGACGGGGGATTTGGCGATTGAGCTTCGCTCGCAGCCAGGGACCAGCAGGCCCCCGACGAACCCCACGATTCCCACGACGAGCAGGGTGCCTGCGAGACGCCAGGAGCGCCGGCCCGTTGTCGTCTCAGCCGGCCGAGCGCCGCTCCCCCCGGCTTCCTCCAGGTACTCGGCGAGCTCGATACGCACGTCAGAGACGTCGTGGAGGCGCTGCCTCGGATCTTTTGTCAAGCACCGCCGCAGGAGCCGCCGTACGAGCCAGGGAGTCGACGCCGGGAGGGCTTCCCAGCCGACCTCGGAGCGGAGGATCGCTGCCAGTATCTCGGAGGCGTCCTCACCGGCAAAAGCTCGCCGCCCGGCCAGCGCCTCGAAGAGACAACAGCCGAAGGCCCAGATGTCCGTGCGTTTGTCGATCGCCTCGCCCTTGGCCTGCTCCGGGCTCATGTAGGCGGCCGTGCCCAGGATCTCTCCGCGTCGGGTGGCGGCGCCGGTGAACGTCGGCGACTGGCTGAGATCGGAGCCGGTTGGCTGGAGCGACGCCACCGTCTTGGCCAGGCCGAAGTCGAGGATCTTGACGAGGCCGTCGCCGGTCAGCTTGATGTTCGCAGGCTTGAGATCACGGTGGACGATCCCTGCCGCGTGCGCAGCCGCCAGCCCTTCGGAGAGCTGCACGAACAGAGGAATCGCTTCGTCGAGAGGGATCGGGCCGCGCGCGATGCGCTCCGTGAGCTCTTCACCCTCGACCAGCTCCATCACCAGGAACAGCTCGCTGTCGTGCCTCTCGAGACCGTGGATCGTCGCGACGTTGGGATGATTGAGCGCCGCGAGGGCTCTCGCCTCGCGCTCGAACCGGGTCAACCGTTCTTGGTCCTCGGCGACCTCTTCGAGCAGAAACTTGATCGCGACTTCACGACCGAGGCGGGTGTCGCGGGCGCGATAGACCTCGCCCATGCCGCCCCCGCCGAGCCGTGCGACGATCTCGTAGTGACCCAGGAGGGTCCCTGGTGCTCGAGACATGAGGCGATCAGTGTAGCTCAGCGCGCAAGCTCGTCCAGAAGCGCAAGGTGAGCACAGGTCGCGTACGCCTGGTATGGGGGCGAGACCGCCTTCATGCCACTCGACCAGTGCGATACGATCGCTGGCGCCGAGAAAGCAGAACGCTATCCCTCCGCGCGGTCGCGAGCGGTCGGAACGGAGAAGGAGTCGGACCATGGCGAACGAACCGAAGATCAAAGTCGAGGACCTGGCCGAGGACGAGAAGGAGCTCGCCGACGAGAAGGAGGAGCTGGTCGAGGCCGACCTC
>JAQBHE010000543.1:0-6956 GCA_032128015.1 Holophagae bacterium | reverse complement strand
CGTGGGAGAAAAACACCAGGCTCCTAGAAGACCGAGCAGGCTGGCAGCGACGGTGGGCGCGAGGTCCGCCATCTGGTAGAGCACCTCCGGGTTCTCGGTCGGCGGTCCCAGCGCCGGCAGATGAGTGAGCGGTCTCGATCAGCCGTCGGCGC
The DNA here is from genome assembly GCA_032128015.1 of Holophagae bacterium. GTDB lineage: Bacteria > Acidobacteriota > Thermoanaerobaculia > Multivoradales > Multivoraceae > JAQBHE01. The sequence goes on along the minus strand of JAQBHE010000543.1, from coordinate 6,804 downwards.
TCGGCATCGGAAGGGGAACCGTCGGTCGTGGCGCCAACGGACTCGGCGGCTGCGGCGATCGTCGGCGCGAGTGGCCAGGGCGAGCTCGAACCCGTCCATCGTGTACTCGCCGTAGCCCTTCCAGAACACCCCGATGTCGAGGTCGGCGGCCCGGGCTGCTCTTTCTAGGTCTCCTCGATGGTCTCGGGGCGCTCGCCGGCGTCCTGTTCGAACACCAGGCGTCGATCCGGAGCTCGTCGAGCACACCGGCTGGGGTTCTTACGATTTCTTTACCGCCAATCGTAGGGCTGAAAGCGAACAATCCGCGCGTTTTGCGGTATGAACAAGAGGTAGCACAACGTCCGAGGAGATGCCATGCGCGAGATCGCCGGCCCGAACCACCGTTCACCCCTGTTTTATTGGGTCCAGTTTCCATCGACAAAGTCTCGATCGCCACGCTCTCGCTCGCCGCGAGCGGTCGCCACCTGGATCGTGGCGCTGGCGATTCTGCCGAGCCTGCTTGGTGCCGCCGCGCTGCCCTGGAAGGACGCCGGGCTCACCGAGCGCGAGGCGGCGGCGCATCTGCTCGATCGTCTGGCCTTCGGCGCGCGTCCCGGTGAGGTCGATCGGGTGCTCGAGCTCGGGCTCGAGCGCTGGCTCGACCAGCAGCTCGGCGCGGTTCTTCTGGACCCGGTGGTGGATCATCGGCTGGCCGGCCTCGACACCCTGGCGATGGACGCCGAGACCATCGTCCGCACTTTTCCCGACCCTGGGCGGGTGCTGCGGGCGACGATGCGCGAGGGCGAGAGCATGTCCCAGAGCATGTCCGGGGCGAAGATGGACGACGGGCCCGAACGGCCCGACGACTCGCCAGACGCCGACCGCGACCGTCGTCAGCGCATCCAGTCGTACCTCGCCGAGCACGGTCTGCGGCCGCAACAAGAGCTGGTGGGGCAGCTGCTGGCTCAGAAGATGCTGCGGGCGGTCTACTCGGAGAACCAACTGCGCGAAGTCTTGACCGACTTCTGGTTCAACCACTTCAACGTCTCGATCCGTCACAACCAGGCTCGGTCGCACGTGCTCTCGTACGAGCGCGACGCCATTCGCCCGCACGTGCTCGGCCGCTTCACCGATCTGCTGACAGCGACCGCCCGTCACCCGGCGATGCTGCTCTTCCTCGACAACGCGAGCTCGCGCGCCGCTGAAGGCCAGAAGACCACCTTCGCGGAACGGTCGATGTCGGGCCGCCAGCGCGCCGGACCGCGGTATCCGAGGCCGGGTGCGGCAGATCGAAGGCCGGGCGCGGCAGATCGAAGGCCGGGCGCTGCGAGTCTTCCCCCGAATCCGAACCTGCCGAACCGGCCGACCGGCCTCAACGAGAACTACGCTCGCGAGCTCCTCGAGCTCCACACCTTGGGGGTGGACGGCGGTTACGACCAACAGGACGTGATCGAAGTTGCCCGCGCCCTCACCGGCTGGGTGTACCTGCCGCCCGCCGACTCGATGCGCGGTGGCGGTCCGCGGTTCCCGCCCCCGGAGATGGCGAGACGCGCGGGATTCCAGCGCGACGGGCTGTTTGTCTTCCACCCGGGCTTCCACGACGCCGAGAAGAAGACGGTGCTCGGGCACACGCTGCCGGCGGGGCGCGGCATCGAGGACGGCAACGAAGTCCTGGCGATGCTGGCGCTTCACTCCGCAACCGCCCGCCACCTCGGGCACAAGCTCGCGGTGCGCTTCGTCGACGACAAGCCTCCGGCCGAGTTGGTCGAGCGACTCGCCGCTCGCTACCTCGCCACCCAGGGTGACCTCGGGGCGGTGGTTCGCGCGCTGGTCGAGTCGCCGGAGTTCTGGGCCTCGCGACGGCAGAAGATCCGATCGCCGTTCGAGCTGGTGGTCGCGAGCCTGCGCGCCACCGGTGCGATGGTCGGGAACCCGCGCGCTGCGGTCGAATGGGTGGAACGAATCGGTCAGCCTCTGTACGCCTACCAAGCGCCGACCGGCTATCCGGATCAGGGCGACTTCTGGGTCAACACCGGTGCGCTCCTGAACCGGATGAACTTCGGGATGCAGCTCGCTGCCGGCCGGCTGCCCGGGATCACCATCAACCTGCTCGCGCTGGCGGGCGGCCATGAGCCGGAATCGATCGCCCACGCCGCCTCGACCTACGCCGCTCTCTTGATGCCGGGGCGCGACATCGCGGAGACCGTGTCGAAGCTCGAGCCGGCCCTCGCCGACGGCGATGTCCTCGGCCGGATTGCCGAGGCAGCCGAGGCCTCGCCGGTTGTGAGCGCGGCTGCGGCTCCCGAGATGGACGACCCGGAAGCGGGCCCAAGACCAGGGTTCGGTGGCGGGCGACGGCGCGGCAGAGCCGCCCGCGTCGAGGCGGGTCCCCCGCCGAGCCCGCTGGCTCAGGTGGTGGGCCTGATTGTCGGCTCGCCCGAGTACCAGCGTCGTTAGTTGGCGTCTTCTGGCTCCGCTGGCCAACACCGCTGACCAACACCGCTGACCAACACCGCTGACCTAGACCTTGGAATCTCGACCGAGCCCTGGAGGAACGCTCATGACCCAGAAACCAACGAATCCGTGGACCACGCGTAGGGCCTTTCTCAAGGCCGGCGGCGTCAGTCTGGTGACCCTCGGCCTGGGCTCCGCTGGCGGCCCCGAGTTTCTTCGGCGGGCCGCCTGGGCGAGCCCGGGGCCCACCGGCTCGGGGCGGCGCCGAGTCTTGGTCACGATCTTCCAGCGCGGTGCGATGGACGGCTTGATGGCGGTGCCCCCCATTGGCAAATCGCTGCTCGGCGATCTGCGGCCGCGGCTCGCGATGTCGGCGGCGCGCGCTGCCGGTGATCAGGGTGCTTTGGACCTCGGGGTCGGCTTCGGTCTTCACCCGGCGCTCGAGGCGCTGCTGCCGGCGTGGCGGGATGGGCAGCTGGGGATCGTCCACGCTGTCGGGTCGCCCGACCCCACGCGCAGCCACTTCGACGCTCAGGATTACATGGAGACCGGGACTCCCGGACGCAAGGGAACGCCCAGCGGTTGGCTCAACCGCGCGGTCGGCGAGCTCGGTCATGAAGGGTCGCCGTTTCGCGCGCTCTCGATGACCTCGGCATTGCCGCGCAGCCTCTATGGACCCGAGCCGGCGCTCGCGGTGTCACGCCTCGAGGACCTCCGGCTGCAGTCTCCCGGCGCCGCCGCCGGGGCTTCTGGCAAGGGCTTCGAGGCGCTCTACGAGGAGACATCGCTGGAGCTGCTTCACGACGCCGGCGTCGAGACCTTCGAAGCGCTCGAGATGCTGTCGAAGGTCGGGGCGGATCGAGAACCCGCCTCTTCGCGCGGACGCTACCCGCGAAGTCCACTCGGTCAGAGCCTGCGCCAGATCGCCCACCTGATCCGGTCGGATGTCGGCCTCGAGGTGGCGTTCGCCGAGAGCGGCGGCTGGGACACCCACGTCCGCCAGGGCACTGCGAACGGCTCGTTTGCCAACAGCGCGCGCGACCTCGGGGGCTCGATTGCGGCGTTCTGGGAAGACCTCGGCTCGCTGCGCGACGAGGTCGTGGTGCTGACGATGACCGAGTTCGGCCGCACGGTCGCCGAGAACGGCTCGGGGGGCACCGATCACGGTCACGGCTCGTGCTTGCTCGTGCTCGGCAACCGCGTCGATGGGGCTAAAGTCCACGGCCAATTCCCGGGTCTCGATCGCGAGGCGCTCTACGAGGGTCGTGACCTCGCTGTGACCACCGACTTCCGCTCGGTGTTCTCGGAGGTCGCCGGGCGCCACCTGGGGATCGACGACACGGCAAGCCTGTTCCCCGGCTGGTCGGGCCGCTCGATCTCGCTGTTCAAGCCCGCGAAATCGTAGGCACGCGCCGAAGATCGCCGCGCCGCGGTGAAACTTCCGCGGTCTTTGGGACGTCTATTCGGATGAAGGCACAACCCGAAGGAGATACCCAATGAACACCGCCCGCACTTTCTTGCGACCCTCTGGCTTCTCGCGCACCGCTCTGGCGGGCGCCTTGCTCTTCGCCCTGTGGGCGCTGCCCGCCGCAGCGGCCGATCGTTGGTTTCACGTCCAGGTCGACGATCAATCGTCGGGCGGCGCCGAGGTATCGGTCAACTTGCCGCTGACCCTGATCGAGAAGGCCATCAAACTGATCCCCGAAGAAGTGTCGAACGATGTCGAGCTCGAGCTCAACGACGCCGGCTTCTCGGTTACCGATCTACGCGAGCTGTGGAACGAGGTGCGTGACGGCGGCGATGCCACCTTCCTGACCGTCCGCGAGGACGGCAACACGATCGAGGTTCGCAAGGAAGGCGACTACTTCGTTGCCGAGACCGTGGGCGACGGCAACGGCGTCGAGGTCAACGTCCGCTTCCCGCTGCAGGTGATCGACGCGCTGTTCTCCGCCGGTCCCAATCGCCTCGACCTCGCGGCCGCGATCCGCGCTCTCGCCAACTACGGCGACGGCGACATGGTGACGGTGCGCGACGGCGACACCAACGTCCGGGTGTGGGTCGACAGCAGCAACCAGTAGAGCAACCAGTAGAACAACCGATAGCCCAAGACGCGAGAATCCTCGTCAAGGCGGCGCGATGGCTTTCATCAAAGTAATCCTGGTCACCATGCTGGCAGCGGTCGGCGCGTGCGGCTTCGGCGCGGTGGCGCTAGCCACCTACGTGTGGACCGGCGGCATCGCGGCGGTCGAGGTCGAGGCTCCGGACCTCAACCTCCACCTGCCGGTGCCGCTGCGGCTGCTCGACCTGGGACTCGGGGTGGCGTCGATCGCAGTGCCGACCGGCAACCTGACCGAGGTCCGAGGCGATCTCGAGGAGTGGCGACCGCTGCTCGACGACATGGCGGACGAGATCCACAGCCTCCCCGAGGGCGAGCTGGTGCGGGTCAAAACCTCCACCGAGCTCGTACTGGTAACGCACCGCGACGGTCGGATCGGGGTCGAGATCACGACTCCGGACACCCACGTCCGGATCACCGCTCCCCGTCGAGCGATCGGCCGCATCGTCGACCGCGCGGTCGGTCTAGCCACTGACGGCTAGGTCACTTCCGGGGGTAACGGCCGGGCCTTGGGCTAGGTCCCTTCCTGGGGGTAGCGGCCGACCTTGTTCCCTTCAGGGGGTAGCGGCCGACCTTGGGCGGCCGACTGAAGAGTTGTTGGGGCGTGCGCCCTTGCTACGAACAGGGCGTGCCGTCGAGCGGGCCTGCCGGACGAGGCAGTTCGCTCTCTAGCCACCGCCTCGGCGGGCGCTCTTGAGCATCCCTTCGAACGCTGCGCGCTGCTCGGCGAGGGTCGCCGCCGGTGCTACCGCGCGGAAGAACCAGGGGCCGCCGCCACCTTCGATCACCGCCGCGAACAGCCGGTAGCCGGGCTGGTCGGTGGCCGGGAAGGAACCGATCTGGCTGGCTTTGAGGGTGCCGCTGAGGTCGACCCAGCTGACTCGCAAGTCTCCTTGCTCGAAGCTCTCCCGCGCCGCCTCCTGGCCGGGTTCGAGCTCTACCTGTGCGATCCACCGTTGCAGGTTCTCCTCGACGCCGCCGCCGCCTCCGGGCCCGAAGAAGAAGGCGGTGAGCTGGCCGGGGCCGGCGCTGCCGGGAATGGTCGCCTGGGCAAAGCGCATTCCCGAGCTGGGGGTCTCGGACTGCCAACTCGAAGGCAGTTCGAAGGTGAGGCCGGCGGCGGTCATGGCGTTGCCCGCGGGTCGCGACGTCTCCGGAGCTGCGCTCGGCTCTGCGGCGCCTCCGCAGGCGACGAGCGCCGGGATCAACCAGAGGCAAGCGATGGGGAGGCGGACGAATTGCATGCAGTTCTCCTTCGGAGTGCGCGAGGCTCAAGGGTAACCCAACTCGGAGGTCTCCCGCACCATCCAGCCACATCCCAGGTCCGGATGCTCCGCTATCATGCGGGGTGGAAGCGCTCGGGGGCTGGTGCCTTCTGCGGTCTTCAAAACCGTTGTCCCGCGCGGGATGCCGCGCGGGGGGTGGGTTCGATTCCCATGCGCTTCCGCCATCTTTTTCATTCCGATCACCCCTCGCAGTCGACGGTTGAAAGGCTCGTGAATCTGGCGCTCTGAGTCGCGCCCACAGGGGAGGCGGAGCATCATCAGGGCGCGCGCAGATCGTTTCGGTCGGCTCCGGCGCCTCCTAGAAGCAACAGTCAGGAGTCTCAGTGATCGGAACGAAACAGAGCACTAGTTGATCGGGGTCAAAGTCGGCCCTTACGAAGTCACCGCCAAGCTCGGCGAAGGTGGCATGGGCGAGGTCTATCGCGCCACTGACTCCCGGCTGAAGCGCGAGGTGGCGATCAAAGTGCTGCCGCCGGAGTTCACTGCGGATAAGGAGCGGCTCGCGAGGTTCGAGCGTGAAGCGCAGCTTCTCGCCCAGCTCCACCACCCGAACATCGCCTCGATCCATGGCCTCGAGGACCGCGACGGCGTCCGCGCCCTGGTCATGGAGCTCGTCGAGGGCCCGACCTTGGCAGACAGGCTGGAATCCGGGCCCATAGCCCTCGACCAAGCCCTGTCTGTCGCCCGCCAGATCGCCGAAGCGCTCGAGGAAGCTCACGAAAAGGGGATCATTCACCGCGATCTCAAGCCACAAAACATCAAGGCCTCGATCGAAGGAAAGGTGAAGGTACTCGACTTTGGCCTGGCCAAGGCGATGGATCCGGCGGCTGGGTCGAGCACGGTGGCGGATCTCGCGCGGTCGCCGACGTTGATGAACTCGCCGACGCTGACCGCGGTGCGCGGGACGCAGCTCGGAGTGATCCTCGGCACCGCCGCGTACATGGCGCCCGAGCAGGCGCGCGGCGCAGC
>JAQBHE010000542.1:0-8439 GCA_032128015.1 Holophagae bacterium | reverse complement strand
GGCGGCGACGGCGGCGACGGCGGCGACGGCGAGAACGATGGCGTGCGGTTGTCGCGGGTCGACGCTCGCACTGGCAAGGCCGAGCCTTTCTTCGATGTCGAGTTGATGACTCGGGCGCTCGCGGCGCTGCCGGGAGTCACCGAGGAGCAGGCCAAGAAGCGCGCGCGCGCCAGCCGGCCGACCAGCGCTGACCACGGCGCGGTGCTGCTCAACTTTGCCAACGATCTCTTCTACTACCGCTACGGCAGCGAGCTGGCACGCCGATTGACCCACGACCCGGCGCCCGAGGTCGGCGAGGAGATCAGCCCCGACGGTCTATGGGTGAGCTTCGTCCGCGACTACAACCTCTACCTGGTCGACATCGAGTCGGGACGCGAGCGCGCGCTCACCGCTGGCGGCGGCCCCGAGCTGTTCTTGGGGCGGCTCGACTGGGTCTACCAGGAGGAGGTTTACGGCCGGGGCAACTTCAAGGGCTACTGGTGGAGCCCAGACTCGAGCCACCTGGTCTATCTCCGGCTCGACGAGTCGCCGGTCGCCGAGTTCACGGTGGTCGACCACGTCGAGAGCCCGTTGGTCACCGAGGTCACCAACTACCCGCTGGCCGGCGCCGGCAACCCGACGGTGACGCTGGGAGTGGTGCCCGCAGCCGGCGGCGACACGCGCTGGATCGACACCTCGAAGTACCAGCCGATTCAGCACTTGATCGTGCGCGTGGGCTGGACGCCGGATTCGACGAAGGTGGTCTACCAGGTCCAGGATCGCGAGCAGACCTGGCTCGACCTCAACACCGCCGATCGGAAATCGGGCAGCTCGGAGACTCTGTTTCGCGAGACCTCACCCGCGTTCGTCAACGTCACCGGCGAGCCCCAGTGGCTCGAAGACGGTTCGTTCCTGTGGCTGTCCGAGCGCACCGGCTACCAGCATCTCTACCACTTCGACGCGGCGGGAAAGCTGCTGGGACAGGTCACCTCCGGTGAATGGGAGGTCAGCTCCTACTACGGCGTCGACGCCAAGGGCCAACAGGTCTACTTCGCCGGCGCCGCGCACAGCCCGATTGCCCCCCAGGTCTATCGAGTGCCGCTCGCCGGCGGCATGCCAACCCGCCTGACCGCCAACGAGGGCTCTCACCGGGCCTCGTTCAACCCTGGGTTCTCGATGTTCGTCGACACTTGGAGCGATGTCAGGACCCCGCCCCAGGTACGACTCCACGACATCGACGGTCGCGAGCTGCGGCTGGTCGCTGCGAACAAAGTCGCGGCCCTCGAGCGTTTCGACCTCGGCAGCGTCGAGCTCCTCCAGGTGCCGGCGCGCGATGGCTACGCCATGGAGGCGATGCTGATCAAGCCTCCGGGTTTCGTGCGCAGCAAGCGTTACGCGGTGCTTCAGTACAACTACGGCGGTCCCCATGCGCCGGTGGTGCGCAACGCCTGGGGGGGCAGCCGCTACTTGTGGCACCAGTTGCTCGCCCAGCACGGCTACGTGATCTGGATGTGCGACAACCGCTCGGCGTCCGGGAAGGGGATCGAGCCGACCTGGACCGCCCACCGGCAGATGGGAGTGGTCGAGCTGCGCGACATCGAGGATGGCGTTGGGTGGCTGCGCGAGCAACCGTGGGTCGACCCGGAGCGGATCGGCATCTGGGGCTGGAGCTACGGCGGTTTCATGGCCTCGTACGCGCTCACCCACAGCCAGAGCTTCAAAGCCGGGATCGCCGGCGCCCCGGTCGTCGACTGGCGGTTGTACGACTCGATCTACACCGAGCGCTACATGGCGATGCCCCAGAACAACCTCGAGGGCTACGACAAGACCTCGGTGGTGCGCGCCGCCGCCGACCTCCACGGCCGGTTGCTCCTGATCCACGGCACGATCGACGACAACGTCCACCTCCAGAACAGCGTCCAGCTGATCCACGCGCTCCAGAAAGCGGGCAAACAGTTCGAGCTGATGCTGTACCCGAAGTCACGGCACGGGGTGCGCGACCGCGACCAGGTCTTTCACCTGCAGCAGGTGATGACCGACTTCATCTTGGAGGAGTTGTAGGGCGAGGGTTCGGTCTTGCTGGGCGCACCACCACGTTTCCGGTGAGGCCAGTGTTCGTAGGTGCAGGATCCGGAGCCGAGGTCGGTGATCTCGGCGAAATGTGCCCTCGACGCTGGCTATCCGGCCGTCCTTGGACCGGCACCGACGGCAAGAGAGAGGCCGACCTTGTGGGCGCACCGGCCCGATCGAGGGAGGCTTGAGCGGTACCTTCGAAGCGGAGTCATGGTCCACCTGGATGCCGCGATCCTGGAGCTTCTCCGACTCCTACCGGCTTCCGGATCCGCGGCCAACCAGGTTGCAGCACGGCGGGCATGGTTTCGGAGTCGCCCGGCACTAGCCGATATCGGGAAATCATGATACTCTGGGAATGGGTTGACTCAAGGGGTGGAGGGGTGCTGAGTGACTGGCGCAACTCGCTCGCGACTGCTCAGAAAGCGCAGCTCGACAACCGAACAAGACTGCTCAGCCTTTGCGCCGACGACAGCAATCTTCCCGGTCTCATGTCCGGGCCGATCAGCGTCAAGGGCCAGAAGTTTGACGGAGTCTACAAGCTCCAGATCGGCGGCAAGGTGAGACTCCGCCCACTTCTTCGGAAGGGACCAGGGGAAGCAGACCACCTCACGTTCCTGGCTGGAGCTATGGAGAAGAACGGTCGCTTCGATCCAACCAACGCTCCTAGCAAGGCCTTGGAACGCTCGCGGTCGCTGGACCAGAATGCTAACCGGAGGAAGAGGTATGAGATCCCACCAAGCACGAGCCCTAATTGAGTTGCTTGCAGACGCCGACTACCGTCGCGCCTTTTTTGACGATTTTCTGAACGTGTCGGTAGCAGCCCAGATCAGAGCAAACAGGAAGTCAAGGACGTGGAGTCAGAAGGAGCTCGCGGCGAGAGCGGGGATGGAGCACCAATCGCGAATCTCCGAAATGGAGAACGTGAACTACGGGAGCTGGTCCATTTCGTCGCTGCGGCGACTGGCCGCTGCGTTCGACTTGGCGCTTTCGGTTCGATTCGAGAGCTTTGGGACGGCCCTGATGCACCATCACGCGTTTGAGAGCAACTTGGTGCAGCCAAGCTTCGCTCAGGACGCGCTCATGCACGGAGAGGCCGAGGGGCTCGCCACCTGTGGCGAGCCGACTCGGGAGCCAGAGTTCGGGGACTCTTCTTCGATCAGCACCTTCCAATCGACCAGCGCCCCCGAATGGGGGGGCTCTGTCCTCGGGGCGAAAGTCATCCCGGAACCGTTGTATGGCTGAGCACGCCTGGACGGTATGTTGTCGACATCCGGCGGACGCGCCCAATCGAGGAATCTTCAGTCTGATTGACTGCTGTTCGACATTCACCATTCAAGGAGACGAAGACATCCGCAGGGCGATGGCTAGCGGCGTTCAACTGAATTTCGCCGTCGACCTTCACTTGGTGAGTCTCTGGACGCGATCCGACCCTGAGGTTCCGGAGAGTGGACAGGCACGAGTCGCGTTGGAGATCCCCGGCGGTCGTGAGTTGACGATCCGGGACGTGCCGATTGATTTGACGAAGACGCGCTTCCAAAGGCAACTGATGCACATGACTGCCTTCCCGCTGCGGGGAGAGGGCTTCTACTGGTGGGTCATTCGCCAGAACCGAAATGGCCGATGGCTTCGGGTCGCCAGAGTGCCGGTCGACGTTCGACTCTCTTGGCCAAGCCAGCCGCCGCCGCCCTAGCCGGCGCTGGTCAGCATTCCGCCACCGCAAGGTGTTCGACGAGTAGAACCCGGTCGACCACGGAGCTGCCGTCATGACTGACCGCGAAGCCGTGATCGATGACCTTCTCCAGCTCCTCGATCTGGACTAAGGTCGACGCGTTCGAGGATCGCCAAGCGCAGCGGCTCGGCGTGCGCCGATTCCCACCTCGGACAGGACAGATGGGGCCGAGCGCGGGGCGGGCGATCGACGCGGCCGACGAAGCGGCCAGGCAGGTCGAGGTCTAGATCGGGCTGCAGCGCTGTAGACTCCGCCGGGAGCATCGCCCCCCATGGGAATCTTCGATCGGTCGCTAGTCAAGAGTCATATTCGGGGCTCTGTGCGCGCACCAGGTCAGCGCGCAGGCTGAAACGGAGCGCGTGTACCGTGAGCAAGTCGCGACCTACGCCGAGGAGTTCGCGCCTGTCGGCCCAAGCGGGCGTGGTATCTTCAAGGCGCGGCTGTTCTGCTCCGCCAGTGCGATCTGGGTTCTCAGGGATCGCTGGCCAGGCCGACCTAAGGACACCCACCTGATGGACCAGGCGTGTTCGGGTCTTGCGCTCGAGCCGCTCATTCAGCCCAGCGCCGACCCGGCGCTTTCCCTCCATGACGCGAGGACGTTCGTCCTTTCGTCACCATGACCGTTCTCTCGTCCCTTGATCTTCTAAGGATCTACTTTCGTGAAGTCCGGTGACCGCCGCTAGCGTCTCGGTTCTCGAGGCTCTTGGAGAGAGCCGGACGGCCCCATCGCAGAAAGTGCTTCCCCTGACGGCATCTCTGGGGGTGACGGCTCTGATGATTCGCAGGAGGACCGCAAGCCGTGACTATTGCGACGTCCAGGGGCGCCTAGCCTCAGTAGGCGACCGCTGCGCTGTTGTTGCGGTTGTAGGATGCCGCGCGCAGCTTGCCGATCTTGGGATCTCGGCTGATCGCGACCCAGATTCCCTCGCCGCCGAAGCGCGCCTTGCTGCCGGCGGGCGCGTCGCCGGGGGCCTAGCGAGGATCTCGCCTTCGCGCAGCTCGCGGAGCCAGCCCCACTGCGCGCCGCAGTTATGCGTCGAAGACGATCACCGCCGTCACAACGACTCGTCGAAGAGCTCCGGCCGCCCGGCCATCCAAGCCTGGATCGCCGCCAGGGCGGCTTCGACGTCGACGAGGTGGTGCTTCAGGATCTCGTAGAGCTCTTCCGGCGTCACTTCGTCGTAGAAATGCACCAGCCGATTGCGATATCCGGCCATCTCGGTCATCCGCTCCGCCATGCCCGCGTCGATGACGCCTTGCTGCAGGAGAGCGGAAACGATCGCTTTGTACTCGGAAACGCCCGTCGCGAAGGCCTTGGCCAGGATGTGCCGGCCGAGATCGAAGAGGGCCTCGAGACAGCGGCGGAGAAACGACTCGCCGGCCGCGACCATCCGGGGATCCGCGAGGAACTCCTGCTTCGACGCCAACGGCAGCGTCGCGACGCCGTCGAGCATCCGGCGGACGATCTCGATCTTGGCCGTGACCACGGCGACGCGGATGAGGCTGCGGTTCACGGCGGCCACCGCTTCGCGCTACGCCGTATCGGCACCGAGCAGCATGACCCTACGCTGTCTCTCGAAGGGCTCGAGGTCGCCGGCACGGCGTAGTACGTAGAGCTCGAACTCGTCGCAGTTGTCGAGGTCGGCGCAGTAGAGTCGCTCGCCGCGGACGATCGAAAGGGCCAGAAAAGCGCCACAGGTGCCGACGTCAACCAGGTCGACGGTCTTGTCCAGGGCTCGGGAGAACCTCTCCTCGAGCCGGACACGGTCGACAAGCTGTGTGGCGCCGGCGAAGAGCACGCCGAGATCGACGTCGGAGTCGGCGGTGGCCGTACTGTCAGTGTGAGAGCCGAAAAGGAAGACGGCGACGATCCGCGCGTCCGCCTCGGCGACACCGCAGATGGCGGCGGTCAGCTCGACTCGGCTCAGGATACCCATGGCTCACTCCTCGCTTTGCGGCAGGGGAATCGTAGCACCGGGCTGTGCTCTCGAGACCCGCGAGGAGTCACCCGGTGCGGCCGGTCTCGACCCACTGGGTGGCGCGCTGGGCCAGCTGGGCGGTGGTGTCGATCGCCAGCTTGTTCTTGATGTGCTCGCGATGGATTCGATCGTCTCCAACGACGTAGCGAGGGGTATCAACTACAGCCGCGGGAGTTGAAAGCGCTCGAGGAGCGGCGGCAGCCGATTCCCGCCTTGTCGGTTGTGCGAATGACCGCGGTTCCGCCGTCGGCCGCCCAAGCTCGGCCGCTACGTTCGGAGTGTCATTGCGGAGGGCGGTCGCCATCTGAGCCGCGGCTCGCTCAATAGGCGACAGCGGCGCTGTTGTTGCGGTTGTGCGACGCCGCGCGGAGCTCGCCGGTCTTGGGGTCGCGGCTGATCGCGACCCAGATCCCCTCGTCGCCGGAGCGCGCCTCGCTGGGGTCGATCTCGTCGTAGGCGTAGCCCATCTCGTCGAGCACCACCTTCGGGTACCGCCCCTTGGGCACCGTGACGATCAGCTGGAAGGTCTTGGGATCGGTACGCGGCATGAAGAAGTCGGGGCGTCCATCGCGTTGCCGCCTTGGCGGAGCGCTTCGAGGCCGGCGCGCGCGGCCAGACCGTTGTAGGCGACGGTCGCCGCACCGTTGGTGCCAGTGGCGACGCCGGCCGTGGTGCGGTCGACCAGCTGTGCGGCCATGAAGCGGTCGTAGTCCACCTGCCAGCGCACAGGCGAAAGGTCGACTGATGTCTTGGCGTTCTCGGCGGCGAGCGGCACCGTGAGCAGGGTGGCGGCGATCGAGAGCACACGGAGGCGGCGCGTCCCAGGGCGCTCCCTTGAGTGCGGGTCGAGGGCTGGCGGGGGACAATCATGATTGGTCTCCAGGTAGCGGTGGGCGGTGGTTGGGAAACTAGCTTCAGGAATGGTAGTCAAGAAGGGGCTTCGAGAATCTCGAACGCCTATCCTGCGAATGTGCTACCGAGCACATTCGGATCCTCCGAACGCACTGCTAGCAGCAAGAAACGAAACTGCCCCGCACATCGAGGGTTTCGGGTTCCTCTTGGGGTAGCGGCCGACCTTGGGCGGCCGACGAACGAGCAGGGACGCCGGCAGTCTCGTCGCGCCCGAACGAAAGACACACAGCGCCCGCACGACGTCAATGCCCATTCGCAGCAATTGCGTACGCCCCAACAACTCCTTACTCGGCCGCCCAAGCTCGGCCGCTACCCCTAAGAAGGGACACGGCGGCGCCGGTCCGATCTGCGGGCAATGGAATCTCGACCCGCAGGCCGCCTGGTCAGATCAGGGTCCCGAGGACCGCAGCGGCGATCGCACGGTACCCAAGAGCGGCCGCCACGAGCTGAGCAACCTCGAGGTACTCGTCGACGATATGGGCGAGTGCCGCGCTCGACGGACCGTAGCCGATCGTCGGCACCCCCGCGACCCCGGCGCTGTAGGCGGCGTTGGTGCAGAATTGGTAGCTCGCCATTCCCGGTCGCTGGCCGGCCTCGCGCAGACCGCGGAGTGCTTTCACCACTAGCGGGTGGCCCTCGGCGAGCTCCCAAGGCGGGAACCACTTTGGCTGCCTGAAGGCGACGCCGGTGTCGGTCTGGTAGTCGGTATCCACCAGCGCGACCTCGGTGTCGGCGGCGCCGGCGCGCGCGCATGCCGCGCGCACTTCAGCAAGCAGGCCCTCCAGGGTCTCCCCGGGCAGAAGCCGCCGCTCCCAGGTGGCGCGACAGCCGCTCGGAACCACCGAATGCGCCGGGTACGGGATCGAGATGATGTCGGTGAGGCACATCACGCCTTGGCCGACGAACGGGTGCTGCGGCATCGGGAGGCGGGAGATCTCGGCGCAGACTTGCTGCATCAGCAGCACGGCGTTGACTCCGCGGTCGGGGGTCGAGGCGTGCGCCGGTCTGCCCCGGGTCTCGACCGCGAGCTCGGCGCGGCCGCGACCGGCGCGCACCAGGTCGAGGCCGCTGGCTTCGCCGATCAGGACGAAGTCTGGATGCTCGCGCTCCATCACCGCCGCAAGCGCCGCGCCCTCGATCTGTTCCTCTCCCACCGAGCCCGAGACCACGACGCGGCCGGCGAGGCGGTCGCGGTCGAGGCCGGCGACGCCGTGGACCATCGCCGCCACCGCTCCTTTCATGTCGCTCGACCCGCGGCCCCAGATCCTGTCCTCGGCGACCTCGCCACCGAACGGGTCGCGCGACCATGCGGCGCGCGGCATGACGTCGACGGTGTCGAGGTGACCGTCCAGGAGCAGCGTCGACCCCGGCCGGTCACCCGTCCACACGCCGGTGATGTTGCCGAGAGGGTCGATGCCGACGTCTTGGTAGCCGAGCCGCCGCATCTCCTCGGCGACTCGCGACGCGACCGGTCCTTCGCCTCCGAGCACGCTCGGGATGCGGACCAGATCGGAAGCGAAGGTGACGACGGACATCGCGTGGCTCGCGGACGATCCTATGCCGGGCACCGCAGACCCGGTGCGATCGACTCGCGGGTGCTCCTTCGAGGGCTGAGACGTTACCGCTGTCGGCCGCCCAAGCTCGGCCGCTTACATGAGAAGGCCAACGTCGTGAGCCGGAATCGACTTGGCGATTCTCGACGGTCTCGCTGGTGTGCGGCGGGTCTCGTATCCGAGAGCTGGGGTGGGCCTGGTTGTGCCGGAGACG
>JAQBHE010000541.1:0-4043 GCA_032128015.1 Holophagae bacterium | reverse complement strand
CTGGAGATGGGGCAGGACGAGCGCTTTGCCGCCATCGAGAGCGAGCTCGATCGATTCGCGATCTAGGTCTCGGTCGACGCCGCTCTCTTCCGATGCTCCTGCCATGATCGACAGCCTCGAGACTGGCGGTTCGGACGGCGTGCCGGTAGGCGTGGAGGTGGGGGACTCCGTCCAGCCGGCCCCCCCCTTGAGGTCGCCGGCGGCCGCTCGAGCCGAGCCTGACCCGGGCCGGTTGCGCGCTCTGCGGAGGTTTCACTTCGGTCTCGCTGCCGCCGACCCGGCGGCCGCGGACGCGCCGGTGTCTGCGGATGCGTCGACGGCTGGGGAGGCAACGGTGCGGCTCGTGCCGGCGTGGCTCCCCGAGCTCGGCGACGGGTCTGGGGACGGCACGACGGAGAATCGAGCTGCGTTGTCTGCTACCGCCGCCGAGCCGGGAGCCGACGAGCTGCTGTTGTCACTACGGGAGCTCGTCGATGCGGTCGCTGCCAGTCGGACGCTCGCCCGCGAGCGCTTTCGAGGCGAGGTGGCTGCGCTCGCTACGGGTCTGCGCGCCATGCTCGTCCGCGACCGGCGGTCGCAGGACGGCGGTGGCGAGGACCTGACCCACGCCTTGGGCGGGCTCGGCGACCGTTTCCTGGATCCCAAGGCGCTGGCGGAGCGCGTGCGGTCGCACGGGCGCGAGGCCATGCCCGCGGGCCGACGAGAGCGGATCGGCAGGGCTCTCGAGCTCCTCGAAGTGGCTGCGGCCGACGTCGCCGCGCCGGTGCCGACGGTGATCTGCGAGCCGGCTCTCGCTCAGTTGCTCGACTTGGGGGAGGGCAATGGATCGCCTGCGGTCGACTTCGAGCTGGTGCTTCGTGACCAACCGCTCGACGCCCTCGGTCACCGCTTCGATCAACTCGCCAGGGAGACCGCGGAGATCCTGGCGGCGATGCGGGTCGCCCGCCTCGAGCTGGAAGGCTCCTACGACCCCGAACTACACGACCTCGCCCTGGCGCGCTTCGACTGGCAGTACTTTCAGCGCCAAGAGCTTTCCCTTCTGCCCGGGCTCATCGCCTTGGTCTCGTGGGAGACCGCGGCGGGCAGCGCCATGTCCGCACTCTCTCAACTGCTGCTTTCGGGCCGACCGGTGCACATTCTGGTTCCCGCCAACCCGTTGGCGCACGTGTTCTCCGGCGACGGAGGATCCCGGTCGGCGACCCGACTCGAGCTCGGCTACCTCGGTCTGAGCCACCGCGGTGCGTTCGTCCACCAAGGCTCGACCGGGGCGTTGGAGCGTTTGAGGAGTGGCTACCAGCGGGCAGTTGCCGCCAGTGCGGCGGCGCTGCACGTTGTTGCCGCGCCCCGGTCTGAGTCGCCGCGGCGAGGATCGCCGCGGCTGGATCCGGAGCGACTCGCGGGTGCTGCGCTCTCGGGGCGAGCTCATCCGATCTTCGTCTTCGATCCCGCGACCACCGGCGACTGGGAGGGACACCTCGATCTCTCGGGCAACCCCGATGCCTGTTCCGACTGGCCCGGAATCGAACATCCGGTGGAGCGAGACGGAGCGCCAAGCACTCTGGCTCTCACGTTCACATTTGCCGATCTCGCGTTGCTTTCGGGGAGGTTCGCCAGCGAGTTCTGGCCCCTCGAAGCTGGCATCGGGCCGGAGGCCGTGACGCCGCTTCCCGATTGGCTGGCGCTCGTTCCCGAACAGGCCGAACGGGTCGTTCCCTTCGTGTGGGCGAAAGACGATGGAGGCCAGCTCACGCGGTTGGCGGTGAGTCGCCGGCTTGCGCTTGCGTGCGGCGACCGCCTCGACTTCTGGCATACCCTCCAGCACCTGGCCGGGATTCACGATGCGCTGGCGGCAGCGGGGCGGGCCGATGCGGCCGCCGAGCCGCAACCGGCGGCCGCGCACTCCGACCCAAAGACGGTTGACCCAAAGACGGTTGACCCAGAGACCGTTGGCCCAGAGACTGATGCCCAGGGTACCCTCGCGGCGCAGCGCCGCCAGGTCGCGGCCGAGGTCGTGAATCGGCTGATGAAGCACTTGCTTTCAGGCGCTCCTGGGGGATCATAGGGATCGAGTCGGCTCGCCGCTCCGGCGCAGTCGTCGTCGACGGAGGCACGGTGCGCGATTTCTCAGACCAGGAGCCGAAGCCGGCCTCGAGCCGACCGCTCTACAACGAGGCCACCACAGCGGCCTGGGTTGGTCTGCTGTTCAACCTGGCGCTGGGAGTGGTCAAGCTGGTCGCCGGGGTTCTCGGCAGGTCGTTCGCCTTGGTCTCCGACGCGGTCAACTCGCTGGGCGACTGCGTGACTTCGGGGGTGGTGCTGTTCGGACTGCGGGCGGCCCAGCGCCCGCCCGACCCCGAGCACCCGTACGGTCACACTCGCGCTGAGACGATCGCGGCCTCCAACGTCGCCTTGCTGATCATGGTTTCGGCGATGGCGGTCGGTTGGGAGGCGATCGGGCGCCTGGGAGTCGAGCACTCGCCGCCGCCGATCTGGGCGCTCTGGATCGCGGGCGCCAACGTGGTGATCAAGGAATCGCTCTACCGCTACAAGGTCGGGGTCGGCGGGCGCACCGGCTCGGTCGCGATCATCGCCAATGCCTGGGACCACCGGAGCGACGCCTTCTGCTCGCTGGCGGTGTTGGTCGGGCTCGCGGCCGTTCGCTGGGCCGGGCCCTCCTACGGCTGGGCCGACAACGCGGCGGCCTTGGCGGTGGTCGTAGGGATTCTGGTGTCGGCCGGCGCGCTGTTTCGACGCGCGGCGAGTGAGCTGATGGACCCGCAGGCGACCGGTCCGATGCTGGACAGAGTTCGATCCATTGCCTCGGCGGTGCCCGGGGTGCTGGGCATCGAAACGGTGTGGATGCGCAAGTCCGGCCTCGAGTACTTCGTCGACATCCACCTCGAGGTCGACCCCGGTCTCACGGTGGCCGAGGGACACCTCATCGGCCACCGCGCCAAGGCCGAGATCGTCGCGCAGCTAGCCGCGGTGCGCGACGTACTCGTCCATCTGGAGCCCTTCCGCGACTGAGGGCCCCGAGTTCCTCGACGACGTCGGGGCGGAAGCCCTTCACGGCTGGAAGGCCGGTATTATCCAACCCATGTCCGATGAACCGCTGATCGGGATACTCGGCTCGCTCCTTGCCGAGGCCGAGTTCGCGTATCTCTACGGCTCGGCCGCCGAGTCCGCGAGCCGGCTGCGGTCGGATTCGGACGTGGATCTGGCGGTGTGGTTCGCAGCGCCGTTGTCGGTCGACGAGCGGATCGACTGGACCGCTCGGCTCGCCGAGGCGACCGGACGCGATGTCGATTTGATCGATCTGTGGACCGCGGATCCGATCATCTCGATGCAGGTACTTCGCCACGGCCGACTCATCCATTGCCAAGATCGCGCCGCGCTCTCTGCCTTCCAGATCCGAGCTCCTCAGGTTTACTACGACTTCAAGATCGAGCGTCGGCAGGCCGAACAAGCTTTGGTCGAGAGCCTCTCGACGTGAGACTCGCTCACGATCGCGATGTCTTGCTTGCCAAGGTGTCGACTGTTCGGCAATGTCTCAAGGCGATCGAGACCGTGCGGGAGCGGAACGATGGGGGCGTAGAAGACTGGATGGTGATGGACGTGACGGTCCTCAACCTCCAACGAGCGATTCAAGCGATCATCGACATCGCCCAGCACCTTCTTGCCAAGAACGGTCTGCCGCTTCCTCGAGACAGCGCGGACTGTTTCGTCCAGCTCCAACGAGCGGGCCACCTGGACGCGGCGATCACCAAGACGCTGATCGGCATGGTCGGATTCCGCAACATCGCGGTGCATCGATACACCGAGGTCGATGTCGCCGTCGTCGACAGCATCGTCGAGAACCATCTCGCCGATTTCCGGGCCTTCCTCGCGCGGATCGCGGAAAGGACTCTCGACAGGAGCGAGGAGGACTGAGCATTCCCTCGCCGGTTCCCCGACCGCGACCTGGATAGCGGGCCGGCTCGACCCGAAGCGGCCTACCTCGTGAGATCGTCCCGGGTCATGGCGCCGGTGAGGTCGGCGACGCG
>JAQBHE010000540.1:0-3156 GCA_032128015.1 Holophagae bacterium | reverse complement strand
CCTGCAATGCGGTTTCTGCACGCCGGGCATGATCATGAGCGCCAAGGGACTGCTCGCCAAGAACCCCAGGCCCAGCGAGCACGAGATCCGCTGGGGCATCTCCGGAAACCTGTGCCGGTGCACCGGCTACAACAAGATCGTCGAGGCGATCCAGTTCGCCGCCGAACAGCTCGCCTCATCCGCCTCCGATGCCAGCTCCGAGGAGACCAGCGCATGACCACCCAACTCGAAGATCGCTACGAGCATCACAGTCCGCAGCCCGACGGCGTCTCCGCACAGGTGGAGACCACCTCCGAGGTGCGGGTAACCACGCCGGCTGGGATCTGCGGCATGGGGCACCGGATGAAGCGCAAGGAAGATCCGCGCTTCATCCAAGGGGCCGGGCGTTAGATCGACGACATCTAGCTGCCGGGCATGCTCTACTTGGACATCGTGAGGTCGCCGTTCGCCCACGCCAAGATCCTGAAGATCGACGCCAGCGAGGCACTGGCGATGGAAGGGGTGCTCGCGGTGATCACCGGCAACGACTTGAAGGCGGCCGGCAACCTCCACTGGATGCCGACGCTGATGTCCGACACCCAGATGGTGCTGCCGATCGACAAGGTGGTCTATGCCGCCCAGGAGGTGTGCGTGGTGATCGCCACCGAGCGCTACATCGCCGCCGACGCCATCGAGCGGGTGCACGTGGAGTACGAACCGCTCGAGCCAGTCGTCGACCCCAAGAAAGCGCTCGAGGACCGGGTCATCGTCCGCGACGACAAGGAGAAGAAGACCAACCACATCTGGCACTGGGAGGCAGGCGACAAGGAGAAGACTCAGGAGGTCTTCGCCCGCGCCGCGCACGTCGTCGACCAGGAGATCTACCTGCCGCGAATCCACGTCTCGTCGATCGAGACCTGCGGCATGGTCGCCAACTACGACAAGGCACGCGGTCACATGCAGATCTACATGACCTCGCAGGCCCCGCACGCCCACCGCACGGTGTTCTCGATGGTCAGCGGTCTCCCCGAGCACATGGTCCAGATCATCTCGCCCGACATCGGCGGCGGCTTCGGTGGCAAGGTGCCGGTGTACCCCGGCTACGTGTGCTGCGCGGTGGCGTCGCTGGTGACCGGCAAGCCGGTGAAGTGGATCGAGGACCGCAGCGAGAACCTCCAGGCCGACAGCTTCGCCCGCGACTACCACATCCACGCCCGGCTCGCTGCCGACGCGAGCGGCAAGATCACCGGTCTCGAGGTCAAGACCATCTCCGACTGCGGCTGCGCCGACGCCGCGGCGAACCCGTCGAAGTTCCCGGCCGGCCTCTACAGCATCTGCACCGGCTCCTATGACCTCGAAGCGGCTCACATCGAGGTCGACGGCGTGTACACGAACAAGCCGCCGGGCGGCGTCGCTTACCGCTGCTCGTTCCGGGTCACCGAGGCGGTGCACATGATCGAGCGCATGGTCGACATCCTGGCGCACGACCTCGGCCGCGATCCCGCCGAGCTGCGTCTTGCGAACTTCATCCGCCCCGACCAGTTTCCCTACACCTCGCCCACTGGCTGGGAGTACGACAGCGGCAACTACCGCAGGGCACTCGAGCTCGCGATGGAAATGATCGACTACCCGGCGCTGCGAAAGGAGCAGGCGGAGAAGCGTGCCCGCGGCGAGCTGATGGGAATCGGGATCTCCAGTTTCACCGAGGTGGTCGGCGCCGGTCCGTCCCGCGACTTCGACATCCTCGGGATCAAGATGTTCGACTCGGCCGAGATCCGCATCCATCCCACCGGCAAGGCGCTGGCCCGCTTCGGCACCAAGTCGCAGGGCCAGGGACACGAGACCACCTACGCCCAGATCGTCGCCGAGGAGCTCGGGCTGCCGGCCGCGGACATCCAGGTCGAGGAGGGCGACACCGACACCGCGCCCTACGGTCTCGGCACCTACGCCAGCCGCTCGACCCCGACTGCCGGCGCCGCGGGGGTGATGGCGGCGCGCAAGATCAAGGCCAAGGCCAAGAAGATCGCGGCCTACCTGCTCGAGGTCAACGAAACCGATCTCGAATGGAACGTCGACCGCTTCTCTGTCAAGGGCTCGCCCGACCAGGCCAAGACCATCCAGGAGATTGCCTTCGCCGCCTACACCAACCACCCGCCAGGGATGGAGGCGGGACTCGAGGCGACCGACTATTACGACCCCCCGAACCTGACCTTTCCGTTCGGCAGCTACATCTGCGTGGTCGACATCGACAGCGGCACCGGCGAGGTCAAGATCCGTCGTTTCGTGGCCGTCGACGACTGCGGCAACATCATCAACCCGATGATCGTCGAGGGCCAGATCGAAGGCGGGCTCACCATGGGGCTTGCTCCCGCTCTGTTCGAAGAGATCGTCTACGACGCCGACGGCCAGAACCTCTCGGGGACCTTCGCCGACTACCTCATCCCCACCGCCATGGAGTCGCCGAAATGGGAGCTCGGCAAGACCGTGACCCCATCGCCGCACCATCCGGTCGGCGCCAAGGGCGTCGGGGAGTCTCCCACCGTCGGCGCCCCGCCGGCGATCGTCAACGCCGTGGTCGACGCGTTGTGGCACCTCGGTGTCCGTCACCTCGACATCCCGATGTCGCCGCACAAGGTGTGGAAGGCGCTGCGCGATCACGGCGTCACCGACTAGCCGGCGTTCTAGGAGCTTCTTTGGCTGCGTTCGACGACTTTCTTGCTCGCGTCGCCGAGCTGCGGCGCAACGGCGAGGCGTTCGTGACCGCCACCGTGGTGCGGGTGGAGCGACCGAGCTCGGGGCGGCCGGGCGACAAGGCGGTGGTCACAGCCGGCGGCCGGGTCCACGGCTGGGTCGGCGGCAGCTGCGCCGAACCGGTGGTCGTCAAAGAGGCAGCGGTCGCGCTGCAAGACGGTCGCAGCCGGCTGTTGCGCCTGACCCCCGACGCCGGCGAGGAGCCGGTGCGTGAAGGGATGGCCGACCTGCCAATGACCTGCTTCTCCGGAGGCGTCATGGAGATTTTCTTGGAGCCGCATCTCGCCCGGCCGCGCTTGCTGGTGTTCGGAAGCTCACCGATCGGCCGTGCGCTGGTCGCGCTCGCCAGAGTCGTCGACTACCGGGTGTCCCTGATCGAGCTCGGCGGACGCGACACCGCGGGGATTGAGGCCGACCGCGTGGTGC
>JAQBHE010000539.1:0-3542 GCA_032128015.1 Holophagae bacterium | reverse complement strand
TCATTGGCCCGTAGACTGTTGACCGCAGGCACAATGCTGAGCGTCCTATCACCATTGAATCGGAAACATCCTTGCTCGAAGGGAAAGATCAGTGAAGCGATCAAACCGCCTTGTCATCCTGGTCGGGGTATTGCTCGCCGTCCTGGCGTTCGTCGGCATCGTCGTCCTGCTGGGGCGACCCACCGAGAACCTGCCACCGGTGGTGAAGACCGTCAAGGTGCTGGTCGCCACCCAGGACATCGCCATCGGCGACTCGGTGACGGCTGCCTCCGTGGAAGTCAAGGAGGTTGACCCGGAGGACGTCAGCGGAACTCGCTTCGGCGACGAATCCCAACTAACCGGCTCACCGGCGCTGTACCCGATCGCAAAAGGTCAGCAGGTGAACCGGGAGGCAGTCGGACTGGGGACGGAGGGCACCTTCTGCATCTCGTGCCAACTGCAACCAGGCGAGAAGGCGATCGCCTTCCAGGTCGACCGGGTCACCGGCCTCGACTTCCTGCTGCAGCCCGGCGACCACATCGACGTCGTCTACCGCACCGAGATCCAGGTGCTGCAGCCGACCGCTGATTCGGTCGGCACCATCGACCAGATCCGCTTCGAGCCGATCACCGGGCTGGAGTCGGCGCCCACCGTGAAGACGCTGCTGCAGGACAAGCGCGTACTGTACGTGAGCCAGTCCCGGATCAAGCCGGTCGCGCCACCCACCGCCACGCCCACTCCTGGGCAGGGCGCCGGAGAAGCCGCGGCGGAAGTCATCGATACGGTGATCATCGTCTTTGCCGGCACTGATGCCGACGCCGAGGTGATCAAGTTCGCGCAGAGCGACCAGGCCGTCATCGGCCGCCTGACCGCAATCCTGCGCCATATCGACGACACCGACATCGAAGTTACCACCGGCGTGACTCTCAAGATCCTGGTCGACACGTTCGGGATTCCGGTTCCGGACATCATCCAGGTCGAGCTGCCGCCTGCACCCTGAGGACGTTCCTCCGACCACCGCGCATCGAGCCAGCGAGAGGCGACCGTGATCAAGGTACTCATCGTCGACGACATCCCGGAGACGCGAGATCATCTGACGAGGCTTCTCAGCCTCGAGCGTGATCTTGACGTGGCCGGGAGCGCCGGCTCGGGCGAAGAGGCGATCAAGCTCTCGATGGAGCTGCGCCCCGACGTGATCGTCATGGACATCAACATGCCCGGCATGGACGGAGTGGCGGCTGCGGAGATCATCTCCCAGCGGTTGCCGACCAGCCCGATCATCATGATGAGCGTCCACGGCGAGGCCGAGCAGCTGAGGCGAGCGATCTCTGCCGGCGCGCGCGAGTTCCTGGTCAAGCCTTTCAGTGGCGATGAATTCTCGACCTGTATCCAACGCGTCTACGAGCGCGAGCTCGCCCGGCGCGTCCAGTTCCGGGCGGATCTGCCATCGACCCCGGCCGCCTCCGTGGTGGAGGAGGACGGCGACCACCAGTTGATCGCCATCTTCTCTCCCAAGGGGGGAGCCGGCCGAACCACGATCGCCACCAACCTGGCGGTGGCCCTGCACCGCGAAACCGGCGCCAGCGTGTGCCTGATGGACGCCAACCTCCAGTTCGGCGACATTGGCGTCCTGCTCAATCTCAACCCTAAGAACCGCTCGATTGCCGACGCGGTCGATACCGGGGAGCCGGACGGCGACATCGTCGACTCGGTGGTGATCGACCATTCCACCGGAATCCGGGTGCTGCTGGCCCCACCGTCTCCCGAAGGCGCCGACCTCGTGACCCCTGCCTATCTGCGCAAGATCGTGGAGCACCTCCGATCGACCCACCGGTACGTGATCGTCGACCTGCCATCGGGCCTCAGCGATCACTCGCTGGCAGTCATGGACGTTGCTGACACGATCCTGGTGCTCACCGCGTTGGAGATCACGACCATCAAGAACGTACGCCTCTTCCTGGAGGTGGCCGATCAGCTCGAGTACAGTCGGACCAAGATCCGGCTGGTGATCAACCGCGCCGACTCCGCCCACGGGATCCGGATCGCCGATGTCGAGGCTTCGATTCGGCGGCCGATCGACGGGACGATCGTGTCCGACGGGCGGCTCTCGGTGTTGGCAGTGAATCGGGGGGTGCCGTTCGTCGTATCCCATCCAGAGAGCGTTCTCTCGCGCGACGTCGCGAGGCTCGCACAGACACTCGCCGGCGAGGCCGGCACCGCCCAGGACCAGCCCAACAAGCGCCGCATCTTCGCGCGCCGTTAACGGGGAAGGATTGTCGATATGTCATTGCTGAAGAGAATCGAGCGGGCCCGCCCCGCAGGCGAGGACGAGCCGCAGGTTCCGAGCGACCCCCAGGCGCCAGTTCCGGCATCGGGTGGCAAGCCGCCCTCAACGCCGACCACCGGGTCGGCCACGGCGGCACGACCGTTCTTGGGCGCGATGCCCGCGCGCGAGTCATTCCGCGAGGCGAAGTACCGCGTCCAGAACCGGCTCGTCAACGAGCTCGACCCAAAGCTCGACCTGAGCAACCAGGCTGAGGTCCGCCGCCAGATCGAGGAGCTCTTCGGCAAGGTCGCCGACGAGGAGGGGCTGGCCCTCACCCGCGCGGAGCGCGTGCGCATGCTGGAGCAGATCACCGACGAGATCCTGGGCCTCGGTCCGCTCGAGCCGCTGCTGCGCGACGAGACGATCACCGAAGTGATGGTCAACGGCCCGCAGCAGGTCTACATCGAGCGCGAAGGCCGGCTGGAGATGACCAACGTCACCTTCCAGAACGACGAGCACGTCATGAAGATCATCCAGCGCATCATCGCGCCGATCGGCCGCCGCATCGACGAGTCGAGCCCGATGGTCGACGCGCGGCTGGCCGATGGCTCGCGGGTGAACGCGATCATCCCGCCGCTCTCGCTCGTCGGCCCGGTGCTGACGATCCGGAAGTTCGCGGCCACTCCATTCACGGTGGAGGACCTGATCCGGTTCGGCACCGCAACGACCGAGATGTTCGAGTTCCTCGAGGCATGCGTCAAGGCTCGCCTGAACGTCTTCGTCTCGGGAGGCACCGGCTCCGGTAAGACGACGATGCTCAACATCCTCAGCTCCTTCATTCCCGATGACGAGCGGATCGTGACCATCGAGGACGCCGCCGAGCTCCAGCTGCGGCAGGAGCACGTGGTGACGCTCGAGGCGCGCCCGTCGAACATCGAGGGCAAGGGCGCCATCCCGATTCGGGAGCTGGTTCGCAATGCGCTCCGTATGCGACCCGACCGAATCGTGGTCGGGGAGTGCCGCAGCGCCGAGGCGCTCGACATGTTGCAGGCGATGAACACCGGCCACGACGGGTCCATGTCGACCGGTCACGCCAACACCCCACGCGACATGCTCTCTCGTCTCGAGACGATGGTGCTCATGGCAGGCATGGACCTGCCGCTGAAGGCCATCCGCGAGCAGATCGCCTCGGCCGTTGACCTGATCGTCCACCAGGCCCGCCTCAAGGACGGCACCCGGCGGATCACCAACATCACCGAGGTGCAGGGCATGGAAGGCGACGTGATCGTGATGCAGG
>JAQBHE010000538.1:0-2962 GCA_032128015.1 Holophagae bacterium | reverse complement strand
CTTCAACACCTACGGCCCGCGCATGCGCGAGCGCGACGGCCGGGTGGTGCCCAACTTCATCCGCCAGGCTCTCGACGGCGAGCCACTCACGGTCTACGGTACCGGCGACCAGACGCGGTCTTTCTGCTACGTCGACGACCTGGTCGAGGGAATCTGGCGCCTCCTCGAGAGCTCCGAGCACCAACCGATGAACATCGGCAACCCCCACGAGATGACCATCGCCGAGTTCGCCGCCGAGATTCTCGCGCTCACCGGCAGCCGCAGCCAGATCGTCCACTGTGAGCTGCCGGTCGACGACCCCAAGACCCGCCAGCCCGACATCGCTTTTGCGCTCCGAGCCCTCGGCTGGGAGCCGAAGGTGCCGATGGTCGACGGGCTGCGCCGGACCATCGAGTATCTTCGAGCCGCCGCTGGCGCCCGTCCGTCTCGAGACGACCGATGATCCCCTCGAGCTTCGCTTGCAGCCGCTGCCACAAGCCAGGCGCGGCGCTCGCTCGCGCCCCGTACCCAGGAGCGCTCGGCGACCAGATCCTGGGCAACACCTGCCGCGATTGCTGGGATGCCTGGCGCGAAATGGAAGTGAAGGTGATCAACGAGCTCCGGCTCAACTTCGTCGACCCACAAGCCCAGGAGATCCTGGCCAAGCACCTCGCTGAGTTCCTGTGCCTGCCGACCCCCGAGCCGCGCTAGCGGGATCGTCGTTGCCACCCCTCGCCAGCGAGGTTGCAGTGACGGGACGCGGTCATCCCACGATCCCGCTAACCGATCACTTCAGCCCAAGCGGCCGCAGACGGCCTTCGGGCCGCAAGCGGCCTTCGGCTCCTGGATTCACTAGGCCACAAGACTTGACTCATTCGTGAAGATCCCTACAGGCCTAGTGAATCTGGCGGCGCTGCGCCAGGTCCCGGCGCGCATTTGGCTGCGCCTGCTGATCCCGATCGCAGCGCTGGCCGCGGTCGGAGCTGTGCTTCGCTACGGACCGTTTGCGGAGTATCTGACCCAGCAGCGCCTGCTCGACTGGCTAGACTCGGCGCGAGCCAACCCCCGGACTCCGCTGCTCCTGATCGGCCTCTACCCGCTGTTGTCGGTGCTCGGCATCCCGATCACTCCGCTGGTGCTCGCTGGCGGCGCGGTGTTCGGAGTCTGGCCGGGGGCGCTGTTCAATTTCATCGGCGTTTTCCTCGGAGCCAGCGCGACCTTCTGGCTGGCTCGGCTCCTCGGCTACCAGCTGGTATCTCGGCTGCTCGGAGAGCGGCACCGGCGCTTCGAGAAGACCCTGCGCCGAAACGGTTTCTGGGCCTTGGTAAGGATTCGCTTCCTGCCGATCCCGTTCCTGATCGGGAACTTCGGCGCCGCCCTCGCCGGCGTCCGCTACCCTCTGTTCGCGTCTTCGACAGCCCTCGCCTTTGCACCGTGGATGGTGGTGTGGAGCTACTTTGCCGCGGCCCTGGTCGAAGTGGGAGAGGGCAACCGCGGCCCGGTGATCCGCAACCTGGTGCTGGTGGCGTTGGTGTTGCTCACCTTGACCTTCGTCCCGGGCCGCCTGCGCGCCTTCTCGCGCGCCCGACGCTATCGCCAGCTATCCGCGGCACGCGCGAGTGCTCGCGACCCCGCTCGGCGCTGACTCGGACCGGCTACGGGGTTCGTTGGGTCTGCTAGTTCTCGCTGGCGAGCGCGCGATCGACCTCGGCGACGTCGATCGACAGCACTCGCGACTCCGCGGCGACTTGCCGCGGGTCGAACTCATACTCGGCGATGACGACGCGGAAGATCTCGGCCAGAGCCCGGGCACCGATGCGCTTTCGTCGCACGGCAGCTTCGGCGATTCGCCGCGCCGCCGCAGGCGACAGCGCGAGCTCGACGCCGTAGGCACGAAAGAAGTCCTGGGCGGCCCGGTAGCTCGATTCCGGAGCCCCGAGGAGGATGCGCACCAAGTCGTCGACGTTGAGATCGTCGAGCAACACCGTCGAATCGAAACGCGACAAGAACTGGGGGCTCATCCCGTAGCGATAGAGGTCGGCGCTGCGGATCCAGTCGCGGAGACGAAACGGCAACTCCTCGCGCAAACCACCGGCTTCGACCACCGTCACCGGTCTCAGCGCGCCGCGGTCTTCGCCCACCGTGACCCGGTCGAACACCGCGTCGTAGAGGCCTTCGAAGGCGCCGCCGGCCACGAACCAGAGTCCCCGCGAATCGATCTCGGCGACGCCGCCGCCGAGCCACGCCGGCAGTTCGACGGGCACCGCTTCGTTCTCGATCAGGGTGAGCAGCGCTTCTTGGGCGCGCACTCCGCGAACGTGGGGCTCGCCGCCGACCGCCGAACGGATCTTGTCGACCTCGTCCACGAACACGATGCCATGAGCGACCGCCTCGAGAATCCGCTCGGGTCCGGCGCTGCGACCGAAGCGCTGGCCCGCCCGTTCGATCAGACCCGCGAGCACCGCCTGACCCTGCCGGCCCCGCTCCGCTTCTTCCCCGAGGACGTTGGCGTGCAAGCGCAGCACCGCCGATCGCATGCTGAGCTCTTCATGCTGGGCGAGGTAGCCCTCGACCGCCCGCATCAGCGTCGTCTTCCCTGAGCCGGAGCCGCCGATCAGCAGCACGTTGGCCGCTCGCAAACCGGCGAGCTTCTTCGACAGCGCGATCGCCATCTCGCGCAGCGCCGCCGGCTGGCCGATCACGCGCTGGCCGAGGAACTCCGCAATCTCCGAGGGCGCCGGCAAGGACATCAACCGATTCTACGCAGGTAGCGGGCCTCGAGGCCGGGGCCCACTACAATGGGATCGATGACGCCAACGCGACCGGCTCGCCGCCGCCCGCCGTCTGGCCGCGTCCTTGGTGCCTGGACCGTAGGGGCGCTGCTGTCGCTTCTAGCGTTCGGACCGCCCGCGCTGGCGCAACCCATCGAACGGATCCAGAGCCTGATCGACCAAGGGGACGCCCAAGGGGCCCTGGGGCTGCT
>JAQBHE010000537.1:0-4882 GCA_032128015.1 Holophagae bacterium | reverse complement strand
CGCCGCCCTGGCCGCTGCGCGACTCAACCAGGTCTTCGCTCGGGCTCGCGCCTCCCGACATCAGTTCCTGCACGGTCTTGACGACTCCGCCCATCGGTCGCGCTGCAAAACCGTCGCTCAGGTAGATCACCGACTTGCGTCCCGGCTCCATGGCCTGCGAGCGGACGAACGCCGCCAGGGTTGCGATGGTGCGCTGGCTGTCGGCGAGGATCGCCGCGCCGTAGCCGCCGAGCTCGGAGAACACGCCGTTGATCGACGCCGCCAGGGTCCGCCGCTCCTGGGCGTTGCCGCGTATCTGGCGCAGGATGTCGCGAACCGCGTTTTCGGGTCCACGGTAGAGATTCTCGATCCGGGTGTCGCCGGCGGGATGATCAGACATCCCGCGCAGCGCCGCCAGTACGGCATCGACGTCGGTGGTGCTTGGCAGCGTCACCTCGAAGGCGCCGTCGTACGACACCACGCTGGTCGGCAGCGGTGCCCGGCGCAGTAGTGGCTCGAGGCCCGCGGCGAGGACGGCTAGCGCATGGTCGCGATTCGACGCCCGCAGGTTGTAGTGGTCGACGAAGACGATGAGCGAGCGCGGCTCGCCGTCGGGGTTGCCGATCACTTCGTCGAAGAAGTCAGGCTTGACCTTCTTCTTCTCGTTTTCGAACAACTGGAAGTCGTCGGCCGCGAGACCGGAGAGCGGCTGGCCGTCGCGCCCGAAGACGTGGACATCGACGTTGACGACGTTGACCTCGATCGCTTCTCGGAGCTCTGCCGGCCGAGGTGTCTGGGCCATGGCGACGATCGCCGGCCCGAGCAGCAGGGACAGGAGCACGAGAACAGCGATGAGAGGTCGGCGCGCGGCGCGTTCGAAGAGGCGGTGGTCCATGATCGGTACCTCGGGAGATTTAGTCCGAGAATAGCGGATCGGGCAGGAGCCCCGTTCGGGACGGCTACGCAAGAAAAGCCGAGATCGCGGCCGCCACCGCGTCGGGCTGCTCGTACGGCGCCATGTGTCCGGCGTCGTCGATCTAGGCGATCCGGGCATCGGGCAACAGGTGGCGCCACAGGTGGGCGTACTCGGGCGGATGCAAGCGGTCGTCGCGACCCCACACCAGCAGGGTCGGCGCGCGCTGGCGGTAGAGACGCTTCGCCAGACGCCGATTGGGGATCGGAAACAAGATCTTGCCGGCGGTGCCGAGCCGTCGCGAGTTGCCGACCAAGAAGCGCTGCATTCCTTCGGGATCGTCGAAGCGGGCGCCGCCGGTGAGGAAGGCTTCGCCGGCCGTGGGATGGGCGAACAGAGTCTCCGCGACTTCGAAAGGCAGCATCGCGAACAGGTCGGGAACTGGCGACTCGTCGATCCATAGGCCGAAGGCGCTGATCAACACCAGGCGCTCGACCCGCTCCGGGGCCAGGCACGCCATCTCCGCGGCGACCATTCCGCCCTGACCGTGGCCGACGATGGTGGTGCGCGCGAGCCCCAGAGCATCGACGATGTCCCAGCCGTGGAGCGCGAAGTCGAGCATGTCGTCGAGCGCGTCCTCGCCGCCCTCATCGCCGTAGCCCGGCCACACCGGCGCGTGGACGAGGTGGCGGGTGGCGAGGGCGGCGAGCAGGGGGTCGGCGGGCCCGGTGCCGGTGAGCCCGTGCAGGAACAGCAGCGGAGTGCCGCCGCCACCCTCGAACACCTGGCAGCCGATGCCGCGAGCGGTCTCGAGCCGGCGCGTCTCGAGCGCGCTCATCGGCCGACCTCGACCGGAAGTGCCGGCAGCCGGGGGTCCACCCGCCCCTCATAGGGATGGCACCACCAGCGCTCGTCTTCGTCCCATTCCGGCCACAGGCGTTGCAACTGGGGCATCACCTTCTCGGCGAACAACCGCGTCGAGTGCCGGGTCTTCCAGTCGGGCTGGTTGCCGTTGTGCATGAGGCAGAAGACGTGGCCGAGACGTAGGCTCTTGATCATGTGCTCCATCTGCTCGCGCACCGTCGCCGGGCTGCCGGCGATGATGTGACCGCGATCGACCAGGTCCTTCCAGGTCAGGGTCTCGAACATCTTGAGGTTCTCGGCGCGCAGCTGGTTGAGCTTGCCGGCTTTGATCGTCTTGACCGTGCGGTAGCCCGGAGGATCCGAGTAGCCCGGGAAGACGTGGAGGCAGCGGTTGAAGAAATACAGGACATGCTCGGCGTACAGCTCCTCGGCTTCGCGATCGGTCTCGCCGACACAGATGATCTGGGCGAACGAGGCGCGGCCCGGCGACTCGTCGACGCCCTTGTTGGCCACTCGTTCCCAGAAGCCGTCGAGCATGGTCTGGCCGCCGATGTAGCCGCCGAACGAGAGGTAGGAGTAGTTGTAGTCGTTGTCGGCGCAGAAGTCCCAAGTCTCCACCGAGCCGCCGCCCGGGATGTAGATCGGCGGGTGGGGTTTCTGGAGCGGCCGCGGCCAGCAATTGACGTAGCGCAGCTGGGTGTACTTGCCGTCGAAGGCGAACGGCTCGGGCTCTTGCCACGCGCGCATGATCAAGTCGTGCGCTTCGTAGTACTTCTCGCGGGTGAGCGCCGGAATCTGGCCGTAGCAGAAGTTGGTGTCCATCGGCGTGCCAACCGGGAAGCCGGCGATCAGCCGTCCGCCCGAGATGCAGTCGAGCATCGCGAACTCCTCGGCGACCCGGATCGGTGGGTTGTAGAGGGCGATCGAGTTGCCGATCACGCAGATCGCCGCCCGCGATGTCCGCCGCGCCAGACCGGCGGCGATGATGTTGGGCGACGGCATGATGCCGTAGCCGTTCTGGTGATGCTCGTTGACCCCGATGCCGTCAAAGCCGCATTGCTCGGCGAACTCGAGCTGGTCCATGTACTCGTGGTAGATCTGGTTGGCCCGCCGTGGGTCGAACAGCTGGCTCGGGATATCGACCCACACCGAGCGGTGGCTCTCGCGGAAGTCGGCCGGCAGGTCGGGCCACGGCATCAGGTTGAACCAGGTGAACTTGACCGACATCGGCATTCCTCCACGAGCGATCGGCTCGACGACTAGTCTCGACTTGGGTCGCGGTCGATTGCCGGGAACCGCGCTGTCGATGCCTCGCGACGTCTCGCCTAGCTCCAGGATCGGGCGTGTCGAGGAGCTCGCGTGCGAGCGATCGTCGGGGTCTATCCTGCGGGGAAAGCGAGACGATGACAACCGCGACATGGCTTTGGGAGTCGGCCGGCGACCGTGACCGCTCCGGGATAGCCTTGCCCGCGATTGGAATCGGTAGATGCTCGGGACTCTCGACTACATCGTCGTCGGCTCGTACTTGGCGATCGTTGCGGCGATCGGTCTGTTGGCGAGCCGCGGCCAGAAGACCACCCATGACCATTTCCTCGGCGGCAGCGCAATCCCGTGGTGGTTGGCCGGAGTGTCGATCCTCGCGACCGAGACCAGCGCTCTCACCTTCATCGGCGCGCCGACCCAGTCGCTGCGCGGCGATTGGACTTACCTCCAGCTGGCGATCGGCTCGGCGCTCGCCCGGTTCCTGGTCGCCGGAATCCTGATCGGCGCCTACTACCGCGCCAACGTCTACACCGTCTACGGCTACCTTCACCAGCGCTTCGGCGCGCTGTCGATGAACCTGGCCGCGGCGCTGTTCTTCGTCGGCCGGTCGCTGGGCAGCGGGGTGCGGCTCTACGGCTCGGCGATCGCCTTGGTGATCGTCGCCGACATCGATTTCCCGGTGGCGATCGTTCTGATCGCTTCGATCGCGCTCGGCTACACCCTGCTCGGCGGCCTCCGTTCGGTGGTGTGGACCGATTTGTTGCAGGCGGTGCTGCTGGTCGGTGGGGGATTGGTGGCGCTGGGGTTTCTGGTCCACGACAGCGGTCTCGGCTTCTTCGGCCTGTTCTCCGAGGTCGCCGCCGCCGCCGGTCCGAGTGGCAACTCGAAGCTGCGCTGGCTCGATCTGTCGCTCGACCCGCGCCAGGCTTACACCCTGGCCGCGGGACTGATCGGCAGCACCTTTCTCACCTTCTCGACCCACGGCACCGACCAGGACATGATCCAGCGTTCGCTCGCCTGCCGGGGTGCTGCGGGCGGGCGGCGCAGCCTGATCTTGAGCGCCGGCTTGGCGTTGCCAGTGGCATTGCTATTTCTGATGATCGGCTCCGCCCTGTGGTACGACCTCGGTGGTGACGACGGCGCCCTCGCGCTCGCCACCCAAATCGCCGAGCAGAAGAGCCTGGCCGGCGCCGGCAAGGGCTTTGATTTTCTGTTCCCGATCTACATCGTCCGCAGCTTGCCCTCGGGGATCAAGGGTCTGATCGTCGCCGCGATCTTTGCGACCTCGATGTCGAGCCTCGACTCGGCGATCGCGGCGCTGTCGTCGACCGCGGTCAAATGCGTGTGGGAGCCGTGGATCGCGCCAGGTCGCAGCGACCGCTACTACTTGCGGGCTGGCCGCCTGTTCGCCCTCGGTTTCGGCGTCGCGCTGGTGGCGATCGCGGTGGTGGTTTGGCTCTCCGAGGGCTCGGGCAGTGCCGACCAAGGATTCGGGATCCTGATGCTCGGGCTCAAGGTGTTGTCGTGGATCTTCCCGCCGCTGCTCGGAATCTTCCTGGTCGGGGTGCTCACCCGCCGCGGCAGCGACCGTGGCAACGCGCTCGCAATCGCGATCGGCATCGCGACTCTGTTGGTGGTCGAGTGGTGGGCGCCGATCTTCGGCAGCCCCTCGCCGTTTGCCTGGACCTGGAACGCGTTCGTCGGCTTTGTGCTGAGCTTTTCGGTGGCGGTAGCGTTTCCGTCGCGAGCGTCGACCGGCCGCGCCCGGGTGGAGTAGCGGGACGCGGGGAAGCGGATGGCCGGTCGAGCCCGGCTGATGGCCGGTCGAATCCGGCTGATGGCCGGTCGAATCCGGCTGATGGC
>JAQBHE010000536.1:0-4446 GCA_032128015.1 Holophagae bacterium | reverse complement strand
TGTTCTCAGCATCCGGCGAGGGCCAGGAGTGCGTCGAGATCGCGCGCCGCATTCGCGACCTCGCCGCTGGCGGTGCGCGTTTCGACGACCTCGCCATCTTCGTCCGTCAGCCCCACGACTACATGCCGCTAATCGAGGACGCGTTGCGTCGCGCCAAGATCCCGGCGTTCTTCTCGCACGGCACCACCCGACCCGACCCGGCGGGCCGGGCTTTCCTTGCGTTGTTGCAATGCGCTGCAGAGCGCCTGAGCGCCAGCCGTTTTGCCGAGTACCTGTCGCTGAGCCAGGTTCCCGGCCTCGACGCCGGCGCCAAGCCGCGCGCTCGTGAGGTGCCTTGGATCGAGCCGGTGGGGGAGCAGTTGGTGCTGCGGACCCTCGAAGAAGTCGGCGAGGCCGGGCCGTCCGGCCAGACGGTGTCAACCGCCGATCCAGCGTCGACCGTCGAAGAAGGCTCCGCCGCAACGCCACGAGACGTCGACGCGGCACTCGCCGACGAAGCAGCGCTCGAAGCCGAAGAAGAAGGAGGACCGGTGCTCGCCGGCGCGCTGCCCACTCCGGCTTACTGGGAGCGGCTGCTGGTCTACGCCGCGGTGGTCGGCGGCGCCGATCGCTGGCGACGCCGGCTCATCGGCCTCGACGCCGAGCTGCGGCGGCGGATCCGCGAAGTCGGGGACGAGGAGGAACCGCGTCGCCGGGGCCTCGAGCGGACGCTCGAGCGTCTCGGTCACCTGCGCGGTTTCGCGCTGCCGCTGATCGAGAAACTTGCGGAGTTGCCCGAATCGGCGACATGGGGCGAGTGGCTGGGGTGCCTCGAAGCGCTGGCGGTCCAATCGTTGCGCCAGCCGCAATCGGTGCTGCGGTTGCTTGCCGAGCTGCGACCGCTCGCCGAAGTGGGACCGGTTCGCCTCGAGCAGGTGCAGCAGGTTCTGGGCGAGCGTCTCAGTCTGCTGCGCACCGAGCCGCCGCGACGGCGCTACGGGCGGGTGTTCGTGGGCAGCCTCGGCGAAGCGGCGGGTCGCAGCTTCGACGTGGTGTTCGTCCCGGGGCTCGCCGAGGGAGTGTTCCCGCGACGCAGCGGCGAGGATCCACTGCTGCTCGACGAGCTCCGCGACCGCCTCGGCGCCGGGCTGGTGGGCCAGGAGCAGCGCGTCCAGCGCGAGCGTCTGCTGTTGCACCTGGGGCTGGGGGCGGCGCGCTCGCGGGCGGTGGTGTCGTACCCGCGGGTCGACGTGGTGCGCGGGCGCGCCCGGGTGCCGTCGTTCTACGCTCTCGACCTGTTGCGCGCCGCCGAGGGTCGAGTACCCGACCTCAAGTCGCTGGCGCAGCGCGCGGGGGGACCGCAGGGCGTCGCCCCGGCGGGCTGGCAGGTGCCGGCCAAGCGCGAGCAGGCGATCGACGACCGCGAGTACGACCTGGCACTGCTGCGGGACCTGCTGCGTCTTCCCGCCGGCAGTGGCCGCGGCGAGGGCCGATTCCTGCTCACGGTCAATCCTCACCTCGAGCGTTCGCTGCGCGCGCGCTGGCTGCGCTGGCACCGGCCGTGGACCTACGCCGACGGCCTGGTGCTCGAGGACGTCGGCACTTCCGGTGTCGCTGGCGTCGGCGACACCGGAGGTGCTGAGGAGAGTCGAGCGCTCCTCGCGTCCCACGGACCGCGACAGCGCAGCTTCTCGCCCACCGCGCTCCAGCACTTCGCCGCCTGTCCGTACCGGTTCTTCCTCCAGGCGATCATGCGGCTGCGCCCGCGCGAAGACCGCGCCGGTCTCGAGCAGCTCGACCCGCTGACCCGCGGCAGCATCTTCCACGAGATGCTGTTGGCGCCCCCGGTGGAGCGGCGCGACGCCGGTCTCTTACCGGTCACCGACGACAATCTCGAGCGCGTCCTCGAGCTCGCCGACTCGGTATTCGACCGCTGCCAGGAGCGCTTCGCAGAGGAGCTGGCGCCGGCGATTCCGCGGGTGTGGACCAGCGAGCTCGAGAACCTGCGCAACGATCTGCGCGGCTGGCTCCGACACTCGAGCGAGCTCGGCGGCGGCTGGAAACCTCTCCACTTCGAGCTCGCGTTCGGCATCGAGGCCGGCGCCGATCGCGACCCGGCGAGCGTCGCGGCTCCGGTCGAGCTCGCCGGCGGCATGCTGGTGCGCGGCGCGATCGATCTGGTTGAGGTAGGGGTGGAGATCTCGGGGGTCGGTTCCGCGCTGCGAGTGACCGATCACAAGACCGGTCGCGCCCGCGGACCCCGGGGCCTGGTGATCGGTGGCGGCCAGGTGCTGCAGCCGCTGATCTACGCCCTCGTTGCCGAGCAGCTGGTGGCCGAAGGCCGGCCGGTGGTCGCGGGGAGATTGTTCTACTGCACCCAACGCGGCGAGTTCTCCGAGGTCGAAGTGGCCCTCGACGCTGGCGGTCGACAGGCTGTGTCGCAGGTGTTCGCCGAGGTCGAGCAGGCAATCGATGGCGGTTTCCTGCCGGCGGCGCCGGCGCCCGACGCCTGCCGGTGGTGCGACTACCGCGCGGTGTGTGGTCCCAACGAAGAGGTGCGCTCGAGCCGCAAGGACCAAGCTCGACTGGAGTCACTCCAAGCGCTGCGGAGGCAACGGTGAACGAGCGTGCGGCCGAGAGCCGGCACGGCCCCGACGACCAACCCGCGCGCGAGCGGATCCGTGGGTCGCTCGACGAGAGCCTGCTGGTGGAGGCGGCCGCCGGCACCGGCAAGACCACCGAGCTGATCGAGCGGCTGGTGGCGGTGCTCGAGCAAGGCCGAGCCGAAGTCGAGCAGATCGTCGCGGTCACTTTCACCCGCAAGGCCGCGGGCGAGCTCAAGCTGCGGTTGCGCGAGCGTCTCGACCGCGCCTTCCACGACGCGGCACCCAGCGGTCGCGTCCACCTCGAGCGCGCGATCGCTCGGCTCGAGGGCGCTCAGATCGGCACCATCCACTCGTTCTGCGCCGAGATCTTGCGCGAGCGGCCGGTGGAGGCCGGGGTCGACCCGGGGTTCGTCGAGGTCGCCGACGACGAATCGCCGCGGCTGTTCGCGCGGGCGTTCGACGGCTGGATCCAGGAGCGTCTCGAGGCGATGCCGGTGGGCATCCGGCGCGCGCTGAGCCGGCTCGCGCTGTCCTCGGGTTTCTTCGACGACCCGCCGCTCGAACGGTTGTGCGCGGCCGGCTGGCAGCTCGCCGAGTGGCGCGACTACCCGGCGCCGTGGCGACGCGAGCCGTTCGCACGCGATGACGAGATCGACGCCCTGGTTGAGCGGGTCGCGCGTCTCTCGGAATGGGCGAGCCGCTGCGCCAACACCCGCGACGAGCTGCGGAAGTCGCTCCAGCCGGTGGTGCTGCTCGCCACCTGGATCGAGCGCAGCGAAGCGCTCGCGCCGCGCGACCACGACGCTCTGGAGGCCCGTCAGCTCGAGCTCGCGAAGCAGCTGCGCAAGCCGTGGAACCGGCGCTCGGGTCGCGGCAAGTTCGCCGAGGCGCTGCCCCGCGAGCAGGTGGTGGCGGCGCGCGACGGTCTGCGAGCCGAGCTCGAGGGATTCCAGCAACGGGCCGACGCCGATCTCGCGGCTCTGCTCCACGCCGAGCTCCAGGGCGCGGTCTCGGCCTACGAGGACTTGAAGCGCCGTATCGGCAAGCTCGACTTCTCGGACCTGCTGGTCCGGGCTCGCGATCTGGTGCGCGACCATCCCGCGGTGCGCGCCCATCTCCAGGATCGCTACGCCTATCTGTTCGTCGACGAGTTCCAGGACACCGATCCCCTGCAGGCCGAGATCCTGTTGCTGCTCGCTGCCGACGATCCCACGGCCCAAGACTGGCGGCAGGCGCGTCCGCGGCCCGGCAAGCTGTTCTTGGTCGGCGACCCGAAGCAGTCGATCTACCGTTTTCGGCGCGCCGACCTGTTGCTCTACAACCAGGTCAAAGAGACCCTCGCTCGCGGTGGCGTGGGCGTGGTGAACCTGACCCGCAGCTTCCGCTCGGTCGAGCCGATCCAGCGCTTCGTCAACTGCGCCTTTGCACCCGAGATGGACGGCGACGCGAATCGCGGCCGGCCGCACTACATCCCGCTTGCCGAGCACCGCAAGGCGCGCGAAGGGCAGCCGGCGATCATCGCCCTGCCGGTGCCGCGGCCGTACGGTGAGCGCGGGATCACCGGCAAGGCGATCGAGGCTTCGCTGCCCGACGCGGTGGGGGCCTGGATCCACTGGCTGCTCGACGACAGCGGCTTCCTGGTCGAGGATCCGGAGCTCCGGCAGCCGGTGGCGGTCATGCCCCATCACATCTGCATCCTGTTTCGACGCTTCGTGTCGTGGGGACGAGACGTCACCCGCGACTACACCACGCCCGATACACTGGCAACGGTGCTGGCTGCCAGCGCTGGTGCTGCCAGCAGTGTTGCCGTCATCGCCCACAATCCGGGTGTCGAGGAATGGGCCTCGCATCTGAGCGGCGC
>JAQBHE010000535.1:0-10154 GCA_032128015.1 Holophagae bacterium | reverse complement strand
GACCGGCGGGGCGGGCGATCAGCGACTCGACGAATGGTATCTCACGATCGGTACCGAAGCGCGTGGCGTCGCCATCGACGCAGGTGTACGCTCTCTCGAATCGCTTTCCGCAGGACCAGAGTCAAAAGGCGCAGCTCCCCGATGTGGGGCGTCGGCGAATCGCCGATCACGGAGGTGGAACCGATGTCGAGTCAGGGCCTGCATTGTCCCTCGACGCGGCGCGAGCCGACGCCTCTGCCTGAGGCTGCTCATCGCCCGAAACCGCGGCTCGCTGTGCTTGATGCCAACCCTTGGGCGGGCTCGCGCCTGCTCGCGGGAGCTGCGATCGGCGCTCGTTGGGGGCTCGCGGCGATCGCAGTGCTGGCCCTTGGCGCGTGCGCCAAGCTCCAACGAGTCGATCCCGCGTTCCGACCTTCGATCCCCAACCCTCGCTATTCGCAGGATGGTGGACCTCTGGTGTGGATCGACCAGGGCCACAACAACGTCGTTTCCTCGGCGGAGGGAAGTCGCTACGCTCCGTTCGTTTCCTCGTTGCGCGCCGATGGCTACCGCGTCCGGCCGCTCGTGGCACCGTTCACCAAGGACGTCCTCGCGCCGGTTCGCGTGCTCGTGATCGGAAACGCGCTGCACTCGCGCAACGTGAAGGAGTGGTCGTTGCCAACGCCGTCAGCGTTTACTGCGGAGGAGATTCGTGCCGTTCACAGCTGGGTGATCGAGGGCGGTTCGCTGCTCCTGCTGGCCGATCACATGCCTTTTTCAGGCGCGGCGGCCGATCTGGGGGCGGCCTTCGGGCTCGAGTTCGTGAATGGACTCGTCGAGGACCCTGAGAACTGGGATGCTGCCGTCTTCGACCGACTGACTGGGACACTCGTGGATCATCCGATCACGCGCGGATGGGAGAGCGGCGAAGGAGTGCGGGCGGTGGCGACGTTTGATGGCGCTGCGTTCATGAGCCTGCGAGCGGAGGCGCTGCTCGTGCTCGGCGACCAGTATGTCTCGTACCAAACGACGGTGGCATGGAAGATCGACGCGCATACTCCGCAGCTGCCGGTCGCCGGCTGGCTCCAAGGAGCCGTGGCCGAACCCGGCCGTGGGCGACTCGCCGTCTTTGCCGATGCCACGATGTTCTCCGCGCAGGTCGCGCCAGACGGCTCACGAATCGGCATGAACACGCCCGAAGGCGCGGAGAATCTGCAATTGCTTCGCAACGTGCTCCGGTGGCTCACCGAGCGATCGCGATGATGTCAAGAAGCTCGGCTGCCAGGGGAAGGGCTCCGCTGGAACGTCGACAGGTGCTGCATGCTGGCCATTACCGCAACGCGCACGACGCTACGGTGCCCTACGAGCTCCAGCGCCCTTCGCCATCTCGGCCGCCTTGGCAGCGAATCGTCTGGCGTCGAGACGCCGATCGCGGTACTTCTTGTCGAGTGACCCAAGTTGGTGCTCCCACCAGGTAGGAGTCGGAGCACCGGTCCCCTCCCAACGCACTCCGGGCTCGTAGAGCATCCAGAAGTCCCAGGCCGGGATGTCGAGGCCGTCAATCAATGGCTCGATCGTCGCCCCGACGTGTTTCTGGCCGTCCCAGTAGTGGAGCACATCGTCGTCGCTCACCAGCCGGAGGACGTTGGCAATGTCCCTCTCGCGTGCTCCGAGCTGGCTCGATGAGACCACCAAGACCTGAAGGCCTGGAACCGCGGATTGTTCGAATTCTTTCGCGACTTCGGAGACCCCCCGAAGACAGACCCCTCACGTAGGGCCGACCAGGAGCACGGCGCGCACCTGGTCGGAGAAGCGGTTGAAGTCGCTGCGAAAAGGCTCGAGGTCGCTACCGACGGTCCGATGGCGCACCTCGTTGTGCTGGGCAGGCGCGGGGGTTGGCGCGGGCCCGAGTCCCAGCGGCGCGAGCGCCCAGGCGTTGAGAATCCAAACTGCGACGCGAATCATGATCGCCTCCCGTCTAAGTCAGTTCGTTCATTCGAAGAAGCCCGGCGCCACCAGCCGGATCGCGTTGAGAGCCGCCGACAGCAGCCAAGCGCCGGTGGCGACGAAGAGCACGATGCGCGCCGAGCGCGATCGTTGCACCGGGCAAGGCGCGCCCGCGGAAGCTCGCGGGCGGTAGACCTGGAAGTAGCCGAAGCCGAGAACGGCGCCGGCGAATATCACCAAATAGGGGCTGTAGGGCTCGAGCCCGGCGGCCCAGATCGCGCCGCTGACCCCGAGGGCACTGACCAGGATCGGGGCGAGCACCGGCACGCAGCATGCGCTGGCCGCGGTGGCCAGGACCGCCGCGCTCGCTCCTGCTGCAGCGGCGCCGGTGCCGGACCTTCGTCTCCCGATCACGGCCGCTCCACGGCGGTCTCCTGACCACGGCTCGAAAGCGGCCGCGAACTCGCGAGCTCGACCCTGCGAAGGGCCTCGATCGGAGAGGCGCCTTCGCGAGCGTCGGCCGGTGTCGAAGGCGCTACCACGAGTTGAGGAGGGCGGTGGCCACCACCACCAGACAGCCGGCAGCGCAGCAAAGCGCGCAAACGCCGTGGCAGATGGATCCCAGAATAGTCATCCCCGAACGCTCCTTTCTTGCGCCGTTGCTATCGCTCGGCATCAGCGGCGGCGCGGAGCGCCGTCCGCTGCTTGCCGTTGTTAGCTGGCAGTCCCACTTGTCGATGTGGGCCGCCCACCGATCTCCACCGCATGTCGGACCTTGGCAAGATTGACGAATGCCAGTACCGCCGCCGTTGCCAAGGCCATCGTCACGCCCACTGAAAGGCCGAACGTAGCGCCGGGACCATCCCGCAGAACATTCAAGGCCAGAACCCGTTCGAGCGACGCGCGGTTCGACAGAGCCCAGATCCACACGCTGGCGTTCACCAGCCCGTGGAGCACCACGCCCGGGAGGATCGATCCGGACAGGAAAGCGAGAACCCCCCAGCCCGCGGAGCCAAGTACGAAGGCTGGCAACGCCACCGGCGATGGGAAGTGGATCAGTGCGAACACGGCCGCGACGACCAGTATCGCCACGACGGGACCATGTCGTCGCTCTAGGGGAACTTGCATGTAGCCGCGGAAGGCAGCTTCTTCCACGACCCCCGCCACCAGGGAACTCGTCAGCAGAAGGGGCGTCGTAGTCCACCAAGGATAGGTCCGGAGCGTCGCAAATTCATCGAGGCGCGAGGCTGGAACAGCCGCCAGCATCCAGCCCGTCACCGTCATCGCGACCAACGCTGCGGCAAACAGGGTTCCGCTGATGGCGCTCCACGCCAGCATCCGGCCGCGAACACCGTGCGCTCGCAGGTATCGTCGCCGGTCTTCTCCGCTGGATCTCGGCCATCCTCGGCCGCCGAGCCAGTTCCAAAGCAAAGTCAGGTATATCAAGCCAACGATGGCGGCCCAGGGAAACGATGACGCGACGCGAAGATTCGCGGCTGCAAGCGCCGACCACGGGGCGACTCCGACCGCAACAATCGCGAGCCCGCCAAGAATTGCCCGAACCACGACTGGCAGCCTCTTCCACGTTCCCTGGACCCCTTGGATCATGCGTCTCTCCTTCTGCCAGCTATCGCCCGGCGCACGTCCTGAAGGCAGCACTTGCCCGTGGGGTTGGTGACTTCGCAGCGGCAACGCTTTGCGCGCACTTCGCCAACGATGTGCTCGTAGATGAGGCTGTGGCCGATGTTCTCGACCTCGCTCTCGATCTCGCCGCGACGGTGGCCGAAGCAGTAGCAGATCGTGCCATCGCTGTCGTGCTTGAAACCAGGGTCGCGGTGGAGGTCGGTTCGAAAGAGCTGCAAGCCGTCGCGGCCGAAGTAGACCAGCTGGCAATCGGGGTCGAGGCAGATCCACGCCGTCTGCTCCGGTTCCGGCTGTTCTCGCGCCAGCGCGGCTACCGTGCTCCACGCCACACGTTGGCCGACTTGATGCGATCGCGGGCAGAGGGATGGACAGAGGGGATCGCTCGCAGGTCGCTGCCCGACCGCGAAGTGGTCAGCGGCGCCCTCTCTCGCCGGTGTCTCGCAGCAATCGTCGATGCCGCGTGACAGCACATCGTCGCTCATTCCGACTCCTCGCTTGCTAGCGCTTCGAGGACCGGGCAGCGCCCGTTCTCGCCGGTCTCCTCGCAGGCATCGAGCAACCGGGCGAGCGCGGCTCTCATGCGCTCGAGGTCGGCGATCCGCTCTCTGACATCGGCGAGCTTGGTTGCGATCTGAGCTTGGACTTCGGCACACGGTTCGACGGCGCGGCTGCTCAGACCGAGCAGTTCTTGGACCTCGCCCAGCGAGAACCCCAGGGCCTTGGCCCGGCGGATGAACCGGAGACGGCTGATGGTGCCCGGCGAGTAACTCCGGTAGCCCGACGCGCGGCGTGGGGGCTCGTCGATGAGTCCCCTGCGTTCGTAGTAGCGCACGGTCTCGACCCCGATCCCGATGTGGCGAGCGAGCTGTCCGATGGTGAGTCCGTCGGCCATGATCCGTACGATAGACCCTGTACCGGGGTACGGAGTCAAGGTGCTACCGATGTGGCGACCGCTCCATTCGGGTCCGTCCGAGCGGGACCGGTCGCATCATTCGAAATGGTGCTCCCGGGTAATTGGCGCGCCGCCACTGCGGCGCGCGAACACCAGGAGATCGCCGTCGCCGGTGTCGATGCGACGGGACTCGACGCCGAACACCTCGAGGATGCGGCGTTGGTCGAGGACCTGGTCCGGCGGACCCTGCGCCACCAGCCGTCCGTGGTCGAACAGCGCCACCGAATCGGCGAAGCGGCGCGCTGCGTTCAGGTCGTGGAGTGCGATGACGATCGCGGCGCCGCCGCACGCCAGCTCGCGGCATAGATCCATCACTTCGAGCGCGTGGGCGAGGTCGAGATTGGCGGTCGGCTCGTCGAGGAGCAGAACCTTTGCCGAGGAAGCGAGGCAGCGCGCGATCAGCACCCGCCGCAGCTCGCCGCCGGAGACCGCGGTGACCGGGCGCTCGGCGAGCTCGAGGATGTCGGTGCGACGCAGGCAGTCGTCGATCAGCTGGCGGTCGGGCTCGCTCTGGCGACCGAGGCCGAGACGGCCCTCGAACGGGTAGCGCCCCATCTCGACGATCTCGCGGACTGTGAAGTCGAACGCCGGGCGGCTCTCTTGGGGCACGTAGGCGATCCGGCGCGCGAGCGCGCGACGCGGCAAGCTCGCGAGGTCCTCGCCGTCGAGCTGCACCGCGCCCGAAGTCGGTCGCCACAGACCGCCGAGCATTCGCAAGGTTGTGGTCTTGCCGCTGCCGTTCGGTCCCACCAGACACCAGATGCCGGGGCGGTCGACCTCGAGGGTGACATCGCGGACCAGGAAACGGCCACCGCGCTCGACTCCGGCACGACGGAGCTCGAGGCCACGGCCCGCGGCGTCCTGGGGGCTGGCGCTCGTGGTGGTCGCGGTCACAGCTCCACCGTCTCGCGCCGATAGCGCACCAGCAGGAACAGGAAGAACGGCGCGCCGACCAGCGAGGTGACCACTCCGAGGTGGATCTCGGTGGGCGCCGCGACCGTGCGCGCGACGAGGTCCGCGGCGACCACGAACCAGGCGCCGCTGATCGCCGCGGCGGGAATCAGCCGC
This sequence comes from Holophagae bacterium, assembly GCA_032128015.1. Taxonomy (GTDB): domain Bacteria; phylum Acidobacteriota; class Thermoanaerobaculia; order Multivoradales; family Multivoraceae; genus JAQBHE01. The sequence continues at coordinate 4,564 of JAQBHE010000535.1, read as the reverse complement.
CGGTGCGCGGGACCGAGAAGCAGTCGGACGATGTGCGGCACCACCAGACCGACGAACGAGATCTGGCCGCTCACCGCGACCGCGCTGCCGGTGAGCAGCCCGGCGTTGAACAGCACCCGTCGCTTCGCGCGCTCGACCTCGACCCCCAGCGCGCTCGCGGTCTCCTCGCCCTCGAGCAGCAGATCGAGGTCGCGGGCGTACAGCAAAGCCAGCACCACGCCAACGAGGAGACCGGGCGCGATCAGCGCGACGTGGACCCAGCCGCGGTCGGCGATGCCGCCGAGCAGCCAGTAGGCGATGCGCCGGGCGGCCTCGAACTGTTCCCACGAGCGACCGATGATCCAGGAGTTGATGGCGCCGATGAAGATGGTGAGCGCGACTCCGGCGAGCAGCAGGGTGGCGATCGGGGTGCGCGAGTCGCGACTGGCGATCCGGGCGACCACCAAGAGCGCGAGGATGGCGCCGGCGATCGCGAAGATCGGCAGGTAGAACAGCGAGCGCACCGACAGCCCGGTGGCGAGGGTGATCACCGCACCCAGCGAGGCGCCAGCGCTGGTGCCGACGATGTCCGGTGACGCCAATGCGTTGCGGAACAGCCCCTGCATCTGCGCCCCGGCGAGCGCGAGCGCCGCGCCGACCATCGCGCCGAGCACCACCCGCGGGGTTCGCAGCGACCAGACGATCGCGTCGTTGACCGGGTCGACCGCGGCGGTGGCGCCGGGGAGGTGGGCGGCGTACACCGCGAGCACGTCGCGCAGACCGAGCGCGCTGCTCCCCACCAGAACGCTCGCGAGCGCGGTTGTGACCAGGGCGACGGCGCCGCCGAGGGTCAGCCACAGGAAACGCCGGTGACGTCGGTCGCGGCTCATCGTGGCGGGTCGCCGACTTGGTAGAGCTCCCAGGCCGCGCGCTCGACGAAGCCGGCGATGTGGTGGGAGACGGTGGTGAACAGGTTGTTGGGGATGACCGCGATGCGGCCGGAGCGGGCCGCGGGCGTCTCGGCGATGCCCGGGATCGCGAGCAGCCGCGCGCGTGCCGCGTCCTCCTCGCCGGGGGCGGCGCCGAGGATCAGCACTTCGGGCTGCCAAGCCAGGATCTGCTCGACGCCCACCCGTGGCCAGCCCACGAGTCCCAGGCTCGCCGGGATGTTCACCGCCCCGACCAGGCCCATGACATCGTCGAAGGTGGTGTGCGCGGCCCACACCGTGCCCTCGCTGTACGACAGCACGCGCGGCGCCGGTCGATCTCGGGGCAGCAGGGCCTGGACGCGTGCGATCCGGGAATGCATCGTCTCGATCAGGCGCTCGGCGCCGGCCTCCTCGGCGACCGCTGCGCCGACCATCCGCAGGTTGTCCTCGACCGCTTGCAGGCTCTCGTAGTTGCCGAGACGCAACACCGGCGCACCGGCCTTGCGCAGTCGTTGGACGGTCTCGAGGGTGCTGTACGAGGTCACGAACACCAGGTCCGGCCGGCGCGCGAGGATCTGCTCGGTGTTGTTGGTGACGAATTGGCCGAGCCGGACCGCGGCGTCGACCGCACAGCTGTAGAGCGGATCGGTCGCCATCTGGCTGATCGCGGCGATGCGCTCTTGCGGTACCAGGTCGAGAAGGATCTCGTCCGTCGCGAGGCTGAGCGACACGATCCGGGTCGGGGACCGGGTCGCCGCGATACTCGGCGACCCGACAGATATTTCGGTGCCTGTCACTAAGAGCAGGGCTGCGGCTGCGAGGACTCTACTCACTGGCTGTAGCGCAGGCCGATGGCGGCGACTCGGCCGGGGGTGGTGAAGCCCGGGACCTCTTCGTAGTCGGCGTCGAGCAGGTTCTCGATCCGCAGGTACGGCGCGAATCGCCGGGTCAAGCGATAGCGCACCGTCAGGTCGACGCGCCGGTAGTCGTCCATCGCGAGGCCGCTGCTGTCGACCCGATCGTCGACCGAGATCACGGTCAGCTGGCCGCTCAGCGCTGCCGTCGGATCGAAACCGAGGTCGAGGACGCTGCGGTTGCGGGGCCGCCGCGCGAGCGGTGCTTTGGTGGCGAGGTTCTCGGTGTCGTTGAAAGTGTGCGACAGGGAGATCGCGACCTCGGGGATGGGTGCGAATCGCAGGCTCGCCTCGATCCCGGACGACTCGGCCTCGACGACGTTGTTGAAGCGGAAGCTCGAGAGGTCGAAGTCGATGAGATCGTCGAAGTCGATCCGGAAATAGGTGACGTCGAGCACTACCCGCGAATCGAGCCAGGCCTGCTCGACTCCGAGGTCGAATCCGCGGCTGGTCTCGGGGGCGAGGTTGGGATCGCCGGCGAACGGGAAGTAGAGCTCGTTTAAGTCCGGGGCGCGAAACGCCGTGCCGACCGAGGCGTGGACTCGGGTGGCGCGGCCGGCCTCGGCGGCGGCGGTGAGCCGCCACGTCAGCTCGTCGTCGAGCTCGGAGTGGTTGTCGTCGCGCACCGCTATCGTCAGATGGAAGCGATCGGGGATCGACCATCGGTTCTGGATGTAGAACGATTCGATCACGACCTTCTGATCGAAGGAATCGAGATTCTCGCCGTGACGCTCCTCGCGGCGGAGTCCCAGGCTCAGGGTGTCGCTGTCGCTGACCTTGATGTCGGAGTGAGCGGCAAGGTGCTGGACGCGGGTGTCGATCCGGTAGTTGTTGAAGAAGGTGTCGGGATCGGTCCCCAGCAGATCACTCCAATGCGCACCGACCTCGAAACGTTGGGTGAAGCGCTCGGAGAAGCGGATCTCGGAGCGCGCCGTGACCACCAGCGACTGGGTCTCCTGCTCAGCGTTGGGGTCGTCGCTGAAGAAGCCGTCGAGGTCGGTCTTGCCGTCGAAGGCGCGCACGATCAGCTCGAGCCGACCCTCGTCGTCGATCTCGAAGCCGAAGCGGCCGGCGACCGTTTGGTTGTCGTAGCCGTCCTGTTCGGTGTTGCCGAGGCGTTCGCTGCGGTGCGAGACGCCGTCGGTCTGGTGGCCGCTCGTCGACATCGAGTAGTCGAAGCCGCCGCGGCGACCGCTGGCGGCGGCGCGCAGGTAGCGCAGGCGGTCGCTGCCGGCCTCGCCGCCGACGTCGAAGTGGGCACCCGGCGCGCCGCGCTTGGTGGTGATGCTGATCACCCCGGTGACCGCCTCGGACCCATAGGCCGCCTGGGGCCCGCGCAGCACCTCGACGCGCTCGATTGCGTCGGTGGTCAGGTTCGCGAAGTCGAAGTCGCCGGTGGTCGGGCTGTTGACCCGCACTCCGTCGATGAGCACCAGGGCATGCGAGGCGTCGCCGCCGCGGATCCGCACGCTGGCGGCTTTGCCGGCTCCCCCCGCCTGGGTGATCTCGACGCCAGGCACGGTGCGCAACAACTCGGCGAGGGTCAGCGAGCCGCGGCGCTCGATCTCCTCTTCGGTGATGACGGTAACCGAGCTGCCAACCGACGCCGCCGCCACCGGATAGAGGTCGGCGCTGACAACGATCGAGTCTTCGAGTGCGGGAGCACCGGCCGAGGCCGACGTCGAGTTCGTCGGAGATTGTGCCTGGCTGGGAAGGGTGACCAGGCAGAACGCAACAACGACCCGGGCCGTACGCAGAATTGCGGCGGTCGCCCGAGACGGACGGAGAGTCGTCTGCGACGACCAGAGCGTCGTCGGCAACGGACAGAAAATCGAGGACCGAGGGCTCATGGGGCTCCTTTCCCCCCGCGGGGAAGTTGGCGCGGACGCAATTCGGCCGCGCTGGTGGATGCCTCGGTCGCCCGCTCAGGTTTCCTGGCTGACGTTCTTCCTACTCACCGCGCCTTCCCACCCGGTATCACCGGGCAGTGGCTCCGCTCGACGAGTCGACTCGAAATGTCGACCCGATGAGGTTGGGTGCGGCTTTCGTCCCGATCACAGTCGCGGGGCGGCGGGAGATTGGCACTCCCTTCCCTTGGATCGGGCGACGATGGGGATGACGGTACTTACTCGCTGGGAGTTGGTTCTCCTCGCAGTCGTGTTGCGAGCACTTTGGCTCCGGGCTCGGTCGAAGTCAAGCCGCAGCGAATCGCCGATCCCCGAGAACTCGTCGTTGCGGCGCGTCGCTGCGACTCGAGGTGTGGGGTAGGCTACGACCGCGCGCGTCCGGTCGCGAACTTGCGCGAACTCGGAGGTGTGGGTTCCCGTTCAGAACGGGCGGGAATGAGGTCCGGCTCAGGTCTCTTGAGTAGGCAAGATGAAAAAGAGGATCACTAGACAGGATCTGAGAGGGGCTTCTTTCGGGGCTGCTCTGATTGTCAGTTCAGAGTGGAATATCGAGACCCGAGCCGGAACTGCTGCAAGATTGGCAAATTTTGGCATGGAAAGCAAGTCCGGAGCAAAGACTCCCTAGGATTACGAGGGTCCCTGTGGGCTCTCTGCGGATGTGGAGGGATTGGATGGTCCGAAAGTTGAGCGGGGTTGGAATCGTCCTCCTGCTGTTGTTCCCGGAGGTTGGGAACGGCGCTGCCGCAGACGATCGTATGGTTGGTTTCCGGGAGTCGCGAGTCGCCGCGCAGCTCGACCTCGAGGCGCGTTTCGACCGTTCCCTCGATCCCGCCGA
>JAQBHE010000534.1:0-28397 GCA_032128015.1 Holophagae bacterium | reverse complement strand
CGACCTGATCTTCGGCGGCCACGAGCACGAAGCGCAGGCGTACGAAGTCGCCGGGCGCTGGGTGCTCAAGGCCGACGCCGACGCGGCCTCGGCGGTGGTGGCGCGGGTCGGCCGACGCGCGGACGGTAGCCTGGGCGCGCGCAGCCACGAAGTGCGTCTTTTGTCGGGATCGACCCCGCGGGCAGACCCGGTGCTCGAACGACGGGCCCGCGAATGGTTGCGAGCTTTCGACCTGGCGTTCTGCGCGGTCGGTCTCGGTCAACCCGCGGGCTGTCTCGACGAGCGCCTCGGGCGCACCCGAGTCGAGCTGGTCGCCGAGGAGCTGTCGATCCGCCGCTACGAGACCAACGTCGGCAGCTGGGTCGCCGATCTCATGCTCGCGGCCTACAAGGACGCGGGCGCCCAGGTGGCGTTCGTCAACTCGGGATCGTTGCGGCTCAACCAGAACCTACCAGCCGACACCGAGGTAGCGCGTCGCCACGTCGAGGAGTTGTTCGCCTACTCGGCGCCGCTTCGTCTGATCGAGATCGATGGCGGCACTCTGGCTCGAGTGCTTGCCCACTCGGTCAAGGACTGGACCGGCAACGGCTGGTGGCTCCAGGTCAGCGGTCTGGCGTTTCGGCACGATCCCGAGAGCGAGAGCGTGACCGACTTGACCCTGCTCGAGGCGGCGGGGCCGCGCCCGATCCTCCCCGAAGAGCGGCTGCGGGTGGTCACCAGCGACTTTCTGCTCGATCCCGACGGCGGTCAGGACGGCTACACGATGTTGCGGCCGGACCAGGCGATCGACGATGGACCTGGGCCCGACCTCAAGCAGCTGGTCATCGCCTCGCTGCGCGCCGCGGGCGAGGCGGGGATCGCACCCGCGGTCGTGGGCCGGATCTGCAATCCGCAACGAGCCGGTCCCTGCCTGGCGGTGGCGAGCCCCCAACCATGATCAACCAGTGACTACCGTCTGGCGCCGTATCATGGCGCTCTCGGTTGGCGCGGTGACCTGGTACGTTCTCTCCAGAGCCACGAACTCGCTGGTCCATCGACTCTTTTCTGGACGCTTCCGCGACAACGGCGGCACCGACGAGCCGGCGATCCTCGCCTTGCTGCTGACCGCTGGGTTGCTAGGGAGCGGGGGGGCCGGCTACCTGTGCGGGATGCTCGCTCGCGAGCGCGAATCGACCGTGGCGTTGCAGCTCGGGCTCGCGTTGCTCGGTTTGGGCCTGTGGCTCGAGCTTGGTCGTTGGGACGATCGGCCGCTGTGGTTCCACGTCGCGGCGCTGGGCCTGATCGTGCCGGCGGTGGTGCTGGGCGGGTGGGCTCGATCTCTACAGGGTCGCGACCTCTGAAACCTGGCGCGGCACGGTGGCGAGCTCGGCTCTGGCGGCGTTTCTTTGACGGGTTCTCGTGGTTCTGTTAGCTTCCTGTAGACCGCTTGACGTTTGTGAAATCATGGTGTGCCAGCAGCGCACGAAGCCGCTGGAGTATCGCGCCGCGCGGAACTGTGTGTTCGAACCATTCCGGAAAGGGAACAAAGATGACCCCCGAATCGAGCAACTCTCGTCGATGGATGCTCCTGCTGATCGTGCTCGTTGCGATCACCTTGCCGATATCCGCCTTTGCCCAACAGCCGGCCGCGCCAGCGGCCACACCGCCGGCTGCCGAGGATGAGCCGGCGGAGTCCGACGACACTTTCACCGACGTGATCGTTGTCACCGGCAGCCGGGCGCAGCCGCGCTCAGTCGTTGACTCGATGGTGCCGATCGACGTCATCAGCGCCGCTGATTTCGAGAACCAGGGTGACACCGACCTCAGCAACCTGCTGCGCACCCTCGCCCCCTCGTACAACGTCAACACCCAGCCGATCAGTGACGCCGCCACCGTGGTACGGCCCGCCAACCTCCGGAACCTGGCGCCCGATCACACCTTGGTGTTGATCAACGGCAAGCGTCGCCACCGCGCCGCGGTCATCTACTGGCTCGGCAACGGCGTGGCCGACGGCGCCCAAGGCCCCGACATCTCGGCGATTCCTTCGATCGCTCTGCGCCAGGTCGAAGTGCTGCGCGACGGCGCCTCCGCCCAGTACGGCTCGGACGCCATTGCCGGGGTGATGAACTTCATGCTCAAGGACGACCGCCAGGGCGGCAGCGTTGAAGTGCGCAGCGGCACCTACAGCGAAGGCGACGGCGATGCGATGTCGGTGGCCGCCAACATCGGCCTACCGTTGGGCGAGAATGGTTTCGCAAACTTGAGCCTCGAGTACGGCCAGAGCGACCCCACCAGCCGTAGCGTCCAGCGCAACGACGCCGCAGGCCTGATTGCCGCGGGCAACACCAACGTCCGCGACCCGGCGCAGATTTGGGGCTCTCCGAAGACCGACGACGATCTCAAGCTGTGGGCTAATTTCGGCCACGTGATGAAGAGCGGGCTGCAGTTCTACGGCCACGGCAACTACGTCAGCAAGACGGTCACCGGCGGCTTCTTCTTCCGCAACCCGAACACTCGCTCCGCGGTGTTCAGCGGCGACGGTGGCCAGACCCTCTTGATCGGTGACCTGCTGGATGCCAAGGACGGCGTCCTCGACGGTTCCGCGCACTGCCCGAAGGTCAGTATCACCAACAACGTCCCCGACCCGACGGCACTCGCCCAGGTATTCGCCAACCCGAACTGCTTCTCCTTCCAGGAGCGTTTCCCCGGCGGCTTCACCCCGAACTTCGGCGGCGATGTCACCGATACCGCGCTCCAGCTCGGTCTGCGTGGCCAGACCGACTTTGGCCTCTCCTGGGACGCCAGCGTCAGCGCCGGCTCGAACGAGGTCGATTTCTTCATCGTCAACACGGTCAACGCGTCGCTCGGCCCAGACTCGCCGACCGAATTCGACCCCGGTCTCTACGCCCAAGACGAGAGGACCCTCAACTTCGACGTCTCCTACGCGATCAACGACCAGACCAACATCGCCGGCGGCATCGAGTGGCGCGACGAGCAGTTCGAGATCGGCATCGGTCAGCTCGAGTCCTACCAGATCGGCCCGCTCGCGACCCAGGGCTTCAGCGCCGCTTCCAACGGCTTCCCGGGTTTCAGCGACATCGCCGCCGGCACCTGGAGCCGCAGCAACTACGCCCTTTACGTCGACCTCGAGCGGTCCGCCGCCGACGACCGGTGGACGCTCGGCGCCGCGGTTCGGTTCGAAGACTTCGAGGACTTCGGCACCACCACCAACGGCAAGCTCGCTGGGCGCTACCGCATCAACGACGCCTTCCAGCTGCGCGCCAGTGTCAGCACGGGCTTCCGGGCGCCAACACCGGGTCAGTCCAACGCCTTCAACGTGACGACCGCGTTCGACCTGACCTTGATGGAGCTGGTCAACAACGGCACCATCCCGTCGTCGTCGCGCGTGGCGCAGCTGCGGGGCGGTGAGCCGCTGGTGCCGGAGGAGTCGGTGAACTACGCCGTGGGCGCGGTGTACGCGAAGGGCCCGTTCACCTTCACCGTCGACTTCTTCCGAATCGACCTCACGGATCGGCTGGCGGTTACCCAGAACTTCTCGCTGACCCCGGCCGAGGTCACGCTGCTGCTGGCCGAAGGCATCAGCAGCGCTGGCAACCTCCAGAACTTCCGGTTCTTCACCAACGACTTCGACACCAAGACCGAGGGCGTCGACCTGGTGACCACGTTCACGCCGCGTGGCCTTGGTGGCAATACCGACTTCAGCCTGCTGTTGAACCACACCGAGACCACGGTTACCAAGTTCAACGCCGCGACCCTCGATGCGACCAGGATTCGACAGCTCCAGGAGGCGCTGCCTGAGACCCGCTGGAACATCAGCGCCAACCATCGGCTCGGTGACAGCTGGAGGTTTCTCGGCAGGTTGAGCTCGTACGACAGTTGGTACGACACGGAGGATGGCCAGGTCTACGACGGCAAGGAGCTGTTCGACCTCGAAGTGGCCTACACATGGAACGACAGCACCACGTTCGTTCTCGGTGGCCAGAACGTCTTCGACACCGTCCCCGACGAGAACCCCGGAGCCCGAGGTGGCGTCGGCAACCGCTATAGCCAGTACTCGCCGTTCGGGTTCAACGGTGCGTTCTGGTATGCGCGGGTCAAGTACGCCTTCAAGACTGCCTGGGGGAACTAGCTCAGCCGCTCGGAGCGATTCGGAGGGCTGGTTGACCTGCGCTATCGGCGCTATCGGCGTGCCAACCTCTCGAGTCTAGAGGCCAGATTGACGAGGGGCGTTCGAGGAATTCGGACGCCCCTCAGTCATTTTGGCGGCGACGGCATTTTGGCGGCGACCGACCTCGACGCCGAACAGCTCGTGGCATGTCGATCGGCACCGAACCGATCGGGCCGGTCACGGATCGCGGGGTTTCGTGGAGTGGAGGTGTGGGAATGGCGCCCGCCTGTCCGTGGTTGTCATCTGAGGCGTCGCCCCTCTTGGCTCGCTGAGCCTGAGCCCCACGATGAGCCAATCCCTCTCTCCGCCCCTTAGCCGGGCACGCGACAAAGCACCCGAGAAGAGGAGTCGCTCGACCACCGAAGACATCCTGTCTTCGTGGCTCGAGATCGGGCGCCAGCTCAGTGGCGCGAGCGATCTCGCCCAGGGTCTCGATGCGGTGGCTCGTCGGTTGCGCGACCAGATCGGCGCCGAGACCGTCGCTCTGCTGTTGTTGGACGACCGCGGCCACGAGTTGCGTTTCCAAGTCGCCCTCGGCTTCCCCGACGGAGTAGCCGACCACTGGCGTTTCGGCCTGGGCCAAGGCCTGGTCGGCACCGCCGCCGCCACCGGTGCGCCGATCCGGGTCGACGACGTCGATCTCGACGAGCGTTATCTGCGCGCGTGCCCGAGTACCCGCTCCGAGCTGGCGGTGCCACTGCGGGTCGGCGACCGGGTGATCGGCGTTCTCGATCTCGGCAGCGCCGAGCCGGCGTTCTTTTCCGCCGCCGACGAGCGTGAGCTCAGCTTGCTCGGCGATCAGCTGGCGAGCGCGATCGAGACTCGGCGGCTTTACGAGAACGTCCGGGAGCAGGCGCGGGTGATGTCGGTGCTGCACCAGGTGAGTCGCGAGCTCACCTCGATCCTCGACCGCGGGCAGGTGCTCGAGCGGGTGGCAGAGCGGCTCGGCGAGCTGATCCCCTTCGATGTCTTCACCGTCATGCTGTGGAACGAGCAGAGCCGAAGGCTCGAGCTGCGGGTCACCGTGCGGTCGGACCGGCTCGAAGGGGAGCCGTTCCGCAACCTCCAACTCGGCGAGGGTATCTGCGGCTCAGCGGCGGCGTTGCGCCAGCCAATCCGGGTGCCCAACGTCGCGCTCGACCCGCGTTACGTGAACTGTGACTCGCAGCAGCGGGTGCGGTCCGAACTGGCGGTGCCGCTGGTTTTCGAGGACCGCCTGATCGGGGTCGTCGACCTCGAAAGCCGTGAATACGACACCTTCCGAGCTCACCACGAGCAGATCCTCGCCACCCTCGCGCCGTCGCTGGCGATCGCGCTGGTCAACGCTCAAACCTACGAAGAACTGGCGGAGACCCAGCGCCGGATCAACGAGGATCTCGACACCGCCCGGGAGATCCAGAAACAACTGCTACCGACCTCGACCCCTTGGGTTCCCGGGGTGCAGATCGCCGCGGTGTGCGAGCCGGCACGCTACGTTGGGGGCGATTTCTACGACTTCGTGCGCTACGGCGAGGGCCAGCACGCGATCGCGGTCGGCGACGTCGCCGGCAAGTCGACATCGGCGGCGCTTTATGGTGCGCTAGCAGTCGGGATGCTGCGCGAGCTCGCGACCCACCGCCGGCCGCGCCCCTCCGAGGTGCTCTCCGAGATGAACGCGCGGTTGCGTCAGCTGGGGATCCCGAATCGATTCTTGGCGATGACGTTTGCGGTCTTCGAGGCCGGGTCGGGCACCCTGACCGTTGCCGCCTCCGGGCTGCCCTATCCGTTCCTGATCCGCGGGCGAACCGTGCGCGAGCTCGAGGTGCGCGGGATTCCCCTGGGCCTGATGCCCGCGACCTACCAAGAAGTGGCGGTGCGACTCCACGAGGGCGAGGCTCTGGTGTTCGTCACCGACGGCGTCGCCGAGGCGGTCAATCCCGAAGGTCTCGAGTTCGGGAACGAGCGGCTGGTAGGAACGCTCCAGCGACTCGCCGGGGGATCGAGCCGGGAGATCGCCGATGGACTGCTCGATGCGGTGCGCCGCTTCAGCGGCAGCGCCGAGCCCTCGGACGACCGCACGGTGGTCGTGGTCAAAGCGTGCGGCGAGTGTTTCTGAGAGCGCTGGCTTGGTAAGGCGCTTTCGGCGACTAAGGACGGCGCCGATCGAAGGTGTCGCAGGCCGCTGGGTCGCCGCTTTCGAGGCCGCGCCGCAGCCACTGTACCCGTTGTTCGGAGGAGCCGTGGGTCCAGGACTCGGGGACGGTGCGGCCGGTCGCGCGGCGCTGAATCCGGTCGTCGCCGATCGCCGCAGCGGTGCCCAGCGCCTCCTCGAAGTCGCCAGGCTCGATCAGGTCGCGTTGGTAGGCAAAGTGGCCCCAGACGCCGGCGAGACAGTCGGCCTGTAGCTCGAGTCGCACCGACAGAGCGTTCGCCTGTTCTTGGCTGCTCTGTTGCCGAGCGCGCTGGACCTCGTCTGAGATTCCCAGCAGATTCTGGACGTGGTGGCCGACCTCGTGAGAGATGACGTAGGCCTGGGCGAAGTCGCCGCCGGCGCCGAAACGGTGCTCGAGGTCGGCGAAAAACGAGAGATCCACGTACACTTTCTGGTCCGCCGGGCAGTAGAACGGTCCGACCGCCGCCGAGTTGAAGCCGCAGGCCGAGCTCACCGCCTCGCTGAATAGCACCAGAGTCGGTTCGCGGTAGCGGTTGCCCATCCTCTGGAGCAATTCGTGCCAGGTGTCCTCGGTATCGGCGAGAACGGTGCTCGCGAACTGCCCGAGCTCGTCCGCTGGCGGGCCGCTCGGTGGCTCGTTGGGCAGACCGGCTCCGGATCCGCTCTCGGTCCCAGCCTGCAGGCCACCGACGAGTTGGAGTAAGTCGCGCGGATCGGTGCCGGTCAGCGCTGCGAACAGCATCACCAGCAGCAGGCCGCCGCAGCCGATGCCAGCACCGCGGCCCATCCGCGGGCGCTGGCCGCGCCGGTCGTCAACGTTGGCGCTGACTCGTCGTCCCTGCCATCTCATGCCGGTTCTCCCTGTGGGCGATCGACGCCGGCGGGGTTACCGGCGGGCCGCCGGAGACCGCGAACGCAGTTCACCCGATCGGTGATCCGATTGTACCGGCGTGAGGGCTGGTCCCGGAGCCGCGGAACCTCGCGGGCGTCCGGGTGGGAAGCTACCTTGCGGACTTGATGACCGTCGCGAGGACGGCGCCCGCGATCGTGTAGTTGATCGCGTCGATCCCGAGCCAGCACCAGGCGAGGTAGTACGGGAAGCCGTCGAAGACCATCGGCCAGAAAAAGTTGACGAAGCCGATGGTCAATCCGACGAGCAGGCCGAACTGGGCGCCGCCGCCGATCCCGGCCGGCCACGCGCTCCGGGTCTTGGCGAAGATCACCGAGGCCGGGATCAGGATCACGATCGAGACCAGAAAAAAGAACGGCACCGGGGCCTGCTCTTGGTTGAACACCTGGTCGTAGCGGGCATAGGTGCCGGCCATGATCAGGCCGTGCGTGACGAAGCCCGTGACCGACAGAACGATGCCGGCCACTAGGGCCCCGAGAATCACTTTGGTCCAGTTCATTTTCAGCTCCCTTCTCCCACCGGAGTGGGGTTGAGACGAGTTCTCGGTCAAAGCGGTTGGTGGACCGATCTTAGCTGGGCCGGGGGGAAGACGCGATAGCCTGGCGCACCCTCCCAGAGGGCGCACCCTCCCAACGATTCTCGAGGAGTCAGACCTTGGATCGCTCCGAACCGGTGGCCACCCGCGACTTCGTCTTGTTGTGCTTCCTGACCCTGCTCAATGTCGTCAATTTCGTCGACCGCCAGCTGCTTTCCAGTTTTGCCAACTTCGTCGTCCCCGATCTCGGCCTCACCAACACCCAGTTCGGGTTGCTCACCGGCTTTGCGTTCATCGTCTTCTACGCGGTGATGGGCATGTTCATGGGCGCCCTGGCTGACCTGGTCCACCGGCCGCGGTTGATCGCGGTTGGCCTGACGCTCTGGAGCCTGCTGACCGCCGCCTCCGGCGCGGCTCGGGGCTTCGTGTCGCTGGCGGCGCCGCGGATGTTGATCGGGGTCGGGGAGTCGGCGCTCACTCCGACCTCGATGTCGCTGCTCGCCGACCGGTTTCCTTCGCGCCGTCTGGGCTTCGCCTCCGGCTTCTACTACATGGGCGTGCCGATCGGGGTCGGAGTGAGCCTGCTGATCGCCGGCTACTTGGGCCCGGCGATCGGTTGGCGCAACTGCTTCTATGGGCTCGGCGCGGTGGGACTGGTGCTGGCCGCGCTCCTGCTGCTCGTTCGCGAGACCCGGCCCCGACGCGTCGCCGGTGGTGCTGGCAAACGTCCGACGATCCGCTCGCTGGTTGCGACGTTGGGGGTTGCCCTGCGCACCTCGCCGGCGCTTGTGCTCACGATCTCGGGTGGCGTGGCATTCCATTTCATTCTTGGCGCAGCGGCGTTCGATCAACTGTGGTTCGTCCACGAGCGCGGCTTCGACCGCGCGACGATCGCCCGCGCGTCGGGGTGGATCGCGATGGTGGCGGGCATCCTCGGCAACCTGTTCGGCGGCTGGGGCGGCGACTGGTTTCAGCGTCGCACCGGTCTCGGCCGGCCGATGTTCTTGTTCTGGGTGATGCTGATCCTCGCCCCGGTGGGGATCGTCTACCGTCTGGCGCCTGCCTCAAGCGTCTGGTTCTGGGCCGGGATCTTCTGCGGCTATTTCCAGCTCGGGACCTTCTACGGACCGACCTTTTCGACGGTCCAGGAGCTGGTGCCCCCGCGGATCCGCGCGTCCGTGGTCGCGTTCTACATCCTGATGCTGAATTTCGTCGGGCTCGGCATCGGCATCACTCTCGGCGGGGTGATGGTCGACCGGCTTGCAGCGAGCGGCAGCGCTCGGCCCTACACCCTGACCTTGCTCGCGTTCACGCTACTGTCGCTGCTGGCGATCCCGATGTTCCTGATGGCCGGCCGCCGTTTTGCGCGCGACCGAGATCGCCTCTACGCTCGCGAAGCCGAGATCGCGGCGGCGGCAAACTAACCGGCCGCTGGAACTGAAGCGGCCGAGTCAGCGCAGCTCCTTGCGGTAGATCGCAAACTCACTGCGAAGCTAGCCAGCGCCGCCCATCCGTGCGACACGCTGCTGCCAGCGCTTTCGCGCCTTGATCGCCTCGACCTCGCGGTCGCGGGTCGGACCGTTGCTGACCAGGCGGCCGAGCAGTTCGTTGGTCACCCGCGTGACCTGATCGACCGCAAGGGCGAAGGCATCGGCGTTGGCCTGCGATGGGCGGGTGAAGCCCGATACCTTGCGCACGTATTGGAGGGCGGCGGCGTTCACCTCCTCGTCGTTTGCTGGAGGGTCGAAGTTGTGGAGTGTCCTGATGTTTCTGCACATGCGTCGAATGATACCCGCAGGCGCAGTGCACCAGTTCACGGCCCGGAACGTGGTCGAATGAGGACCGAAGCGAGAATGGGGGGACGGGCTTGCCGTCCGTTGCAGTAGGGTAAGGCTCCCAAGAGCGGCAGCCCCGCCGCCAAGCCACCTTCGACTCGGAGCGTCCATGTTCAAGAACTCTGTCTCGCTTGCCCGTCTTGTCTCTTTGGCCGCCGTCCTGGGCGTCGTGGTGTTCGGCGCATCGCCGGCGGCCGCCGAAAGCTGGAAGAAGACCGTGCCCTTCGCCGTCGATCAGTGGATCGAAGTCGGTGCGACGGATGGCGCGGTCACCGTTCACCGGCTTCGCCTCAGCAGTGGGGTGAGCGAGGTCGGCCGGCGGCTGCGGGGCTCCGACTACACCGAGGCGCTGCGCCTGGAGCTCGAGTTCACGAATGACAGCGACACCGACTGGAAGGCCCAGCTGCAGGTGGTTTGGGAGGACCAGTCTGGAGAGACGATTCAGGGGCTCGACACCAAGGTCGATCTCGACGACAAGAGCAAGCGCGCGATCCGCAAGGATGGCGTCACCGCGTTCAGCTACGGCTTGCGCAAGGCGTCGAAGCTGCGCATCGATCTGCGGTTCGACCCCGACTGAGCGACTCCGGCGGTCGTAACCGCAGGTCGGCGGTCGTAACCGCGGGTTAGCACCCTGACCCGGAGTCACGCCTCGTCGAGTGCTGGGTCACCGCGCGCGATCCTCGGACCAGGGGTCGGAGAAACGCGGATCGGTGAGGAAGCCGGAGTCGGTGAGGCTTTCCAGGAACGCGACCAGCGCTCGCTTGGCGGTGGCGTCTAGGCGCTGTCGGCGCACCAGTGGACTCTGCCGAGGGTTCCTGCCGGCGCGGTGTGAGGACCCCTCGGCGTCGAGGTTGCGCCCGCCGGCGGCATAGTGATCGATCGCCTGATCGAGGGTGGCGACGCTGCCGTCGTGCATGTAGGGAGCGGTCACCGCGACGTTGCGCAGGGTCGGTGCGCGGAAGCGGCCACGATCTCGCTTCTTGCCGGTGTGCTCGACTACACCCGGACTGGCGGCGGGATAGCGGCCGCCGGCCAGGTGATAGAGGCCGGTGTTGTGGAATCGTGGCGCCTCGGTCGGCGGCGACGCGTGCCACACCGTCGGACCGGAGAAGTTGAAGCCGGCGTGGCAGCGCGAGCAGGCGAGTCGACTCGAGAAGAACAGGGCCATGCCCCTCTGCGCCTCGGTGCCGAGCGCTGCCGGATCCTCGCCGCGGATGTAGCGGTCGTACGGCGAGTCGCCCGAGAGGATTGCCCGCTCGAAGGTGGCGATCGCCCGCGCGACGTTCTCGAAGGTAATGGGCTCGCGCTCGCCGGGGAAGGACTCCGTGAAGCGCTCGCGGTAACTCGGATCGGCGCGCAGGCGCTCGACCAGCTCGGTCTGCCGACCGGCGAGCCCGAGCTCGACTGGCGCGACGTTCAACATCGGCACCAGCGCCTGCTTCTCGAGGGAGACCAGGTCTGGATCCGACCAGGTGTAGGTCGCGTTGTACGCGACGTTGGTCAGGGTCATGGTGTTGCGTGGGTGCGACTCGCCGGTCGAGCCGACCGCGTGCTCGCGCCCATCGGTGAATGCGCGAGACGGCTGGTGGCAGTTGGCGCACGAGTACGTCCCGTTCCCCGAGAGTCGCACGTCGTAGAACAATCGTCGACCGAGCTCCTGTTTGACCAGGGTATGGGGGTTGTCGCGAGGCGCCCGCGGCACCGGGAATCCCGGCGGCACCGGCGCCTGATACGCCGGAGGTCGATAATCGAGACGGGGCGCGACGAATGGCGGCGGACTCGCGTTCGCGGCGCAGTCGACTGCGAAGATGGCGAGCGCGAGGACGGCGAGCCCCCAGCCGTTCCGCATCGCTCGTCGCTCAGCGGTCGGCGACACCGGTCCCCGTGGGGCTACTTCCAGCCGCGCTCGCGACCGCTTGCCGGCGCCGCGACGGTCTTCGCGGTTCCTTGCTGGTGGGACATCCACTGGCTGACCTTCTGGAGCACTTCCGGCGCGACTCCTTGGGGGTCGCTACCGCGGCTCTCGACCCACCGCGACATCGCCGCCAGCAACTGAGCGGCATGCTCGGGGCTGACCGTGGCGAGGGTGTTGTACGCCGCCTGGGCATCGTCGACGCGGTTGAGGCCGAGGTAGGCCTCCGCGCGGTACTCCTGAGCTTCGGGGTAGTTCGGATTCAGGGTCAGAGCGCGGTCGTAGGCGTCGAGCGCCTCCCGATAGCGGCCCAGGCGGCGCAGGGCGTAGCCGCGGCTGCTGTGCGCTTGGAAGAAGTACGGGTTCTTGTCGACCGACTCCTCGAGCTTGTCGGCGGCGCGCTCGAACAGGTCGGTGATCTTCTGAGCGCTCTTGGCACGCTTCGGCTCTGCGAGACCGGGCAGCTTCCCTTCGAGCTTCAGAGCCTGGTCGCGCGCTCGCTGCGCCTGGTTGTAGAGGTCGACCGCCATCTGTTCCGGGGTCAAGGTCGGCGTTGCGGTGTCGCCTCCTGCCCTTGACGAGCCCGAGTTGTCGGCCATCGCCGGCGCTACCCCGAGGGCCAACACCGCGACCCATGAACCGAGAACTACGATGGAACGAAGCTGGTTCTTGCGCATGGCTGTTTCTCCGTCGCGTCGTTGCCCGAGTCGCCGTGGTTCGCCGTGGGTTCGAGGTCGTGGTGATCGGGCTTCTTACGTGCAGCCTATCAGCGATCGCGCGGGTCGGACGGCGATGCGGGCTGGGCTCACGAGCCCCACGGTGCTGCTAGAGTCAGTCGCCATGCGGGATGAGGACGACGACAAGCGCGTGTACCTCGTGGTGGTCAACCACGAGGAGCAGTACTCGATTTGGATGGCCGACCGCGAGCTGCCGCTCGGCTGGAAGGCGGTCGGTAGGTCGGGGACGAAGCAGGAATGCCTGGCCTACATCGAAGAAGTGTGGACCGACATGCGGCCGCTGAGCCTGCGCCAGAGAATGGCGGAAGAAGAGAAGAAGCGCGGCACGCAGTGAGGCACGCCGGAGCTCAAGCGCAGTCGGCGGCAGCGGCGCCGCTTTCCGGATCGATAACGCCGCCGGAAAGCAATAGCGAGGCGATCTTGGTCGCCGCCACCGGCCGGCTGTAGAAGAAGCCCTGGACCTCGCGGATTCCCACGGCGGCCAGGAAATCGATCTGGGACCGGGTCTCAGCACCCTCAGCGAGGACCTGGAGTCCGAGGGTGGCGCCGAGTTGGGCGAGCGCTCGAACGATCAGCGAGCCTTCGGGTTCTGCGAGCTGGGACACGAAAGAGCGGTCGATCTTGAGTCGATGGATCGGCAGGCGACGCAGATGGTCGAACGACGAGAATCCGGTGCCGAAGTCGTCCAGCGCCAAGCGCACGCCGAGGTCTTGCAACGTTCGCAACGTCTGGACGACGCGGTCAGAGTCCTGGAGGATCACGCTTTCGGTGAGCTCGAGCTCCAAACTCGCCGGGTCCAGGCCAGAGCCCACAAGCGCCCGAGTGACATGACCCACGAAAAGCGGATCGCGAAGTTGGGCGGCTGAGACGTTGACCGCCACCGGCACTCCCGGCGGGTAGGCCAGCGACCAGGCCCGGGCCTCTCGGCACGCAGTTTCGAGGATCCACAAGCCGATGCTACTGATCGCGCCGCCGGCCTCGGCGATCGGGATGAACTGCGCGGGCGAGATCAATCCCGCGGTACGGTGGCGCCAGCGTACCAGGGCCTCGACGCCTCGGAGCTTGCCGGTCGCCAGCTCCACCTGGGGCTGATACTCCAGGTACAGCTCGCCGCGTTCCAGTGCCCCGTGCAGGTCCTCGCCAAGCCGCACCCGCGCCTCGACGGTCCGATCCATGCCCTCGTCATGGAAGCGGAACGTGTTGCCGCCCGCCGACCGCGCCTCGATCAGCGCTCTTTGGGCCGCGCCCGCGAGTCGACGGGCGTCGGTGGCGGTGCCGGCAGGAAGAACCGCGATGCCGATGCTGGCGGTCATGTGGACGGTGTGCCCGGGCGAGGGGAAAGGGCGCTTGAGCGCTGCTAGCAGCCGGCGGGCCAGCCCGGCGGCGTTGCCGATATCGGCGAGCTGGGTCTGGGTGACCGTGAACTCGTCGCCACCGGTGCGTGCCAGGGTGGCCTGTCGGCGGAGGGTCGATTCGAGCCTGGACGCGAACGAAGCGAGCAACCAGTCCCCGGCCGCGATGCCGTAGGCGTCGATGATGTCGCGGAAGCCGTCGACATCGATGACCAACACCGCGAGGGAGGTGCCGGACCTCGAGGCACGCTCGATCTCGACGCCCAGGCGGTCGAGAAACGCCGAGCGCTTCGCTAGGCCGGTGAGGCCGTCGCGCTTGACCTCGCCGAGGTTGCGGTAGAGCGCCCACAGCCCGACCGTCGTTGCGCCATCGTTGATCGGATACGCGAGCAGGCGGACTTCGACCGGTGATCCGTCGCGGTGGAAACGGGTCGCTTCGATCTCGACCGTCTTGCCGCCGAGCACCTTCGCGGTCAAGGTCTGCGCCTCGTGGGGCTGGCCGTCGGCGACGATCAGCTCGTCCAGTGGTCGACCCAGGATCTCGGTGCGGACATAGCCGAACAAACGCTCGAAGGTGGGGTTGACATCGACCACGCATGCTTCCGCGTCGAGCTGGGCGATGGCTTCGGGGGAGCCGTAGAACAACTGCTCCAACCGTTGCGCCTCGATCTGGGTCGCCGCCAGGGCGTCCTCGAGGAACGCGACTCGCTGGGCGAGCTCGCTGGTGTCGTGCTGGCCGGGATCACGCGGCTCTTCCGCGCTTGACCGCGGCCAGGTGCGGACCTCTGATTGGCTCCGCGTCAGGTGGTGGGAGATCCGCGGGACGGCGTCTGGCGTCTGCTCGTCGGGGACGGCGGTGAGATTCGTGCGGTGCGCCATCTTCGACGTCCTGCGAGAAACGATTTATTCTAGCATATAGCTGAAAACGAGCAAGTGGAATCTCTCGGCCACGCGCGAGTTGGCCGTACGATTTTGCGGTGCCCCGGGAGGCCGCGCTGCCGACGGGACTCGGTTTCGCTGGTAATCTCGGGTCGAGAACGCCCGGTCGCATGACCTGCCGGCGCCTGGCGGGTCGGCTCGAGGAGTGAACCGACCATGATCCTGCAGCCCGAGAGCCCAGATTTCTATCGCAATCCGACTCTCGAGCGTCTGGCGGTCCGCGGCTTGGTGGTCATGGTGCTGGCCACCTGGGCGCTCGCTGCGGTGGCCGTCGAGGGTCAGACCGTGCCGACGCCCGAGTCCGTGCTCGGCCACAAGGTGGGCGAGGACTTCTTCCTCGCCACCTACGAAGAATCGATCGACTACTTCCATCGTCTCGACGCCGCGAGCGACCGGGTTCGCCTCGAGCGCGTGGGCACCACCAGCCAGGGCCGCGACTGGTACATCGCCTTCGTGTCGTCGGCTGCAAACCTTGCCCGCCTCGACTCGATCCGCGAGACCGCCCAACGTCTCGCTCATCCCGAGGGTCTCGACGACGCCGCGGCGCGTGCGCTTGCGCGCGATGGCCGGGCGATCGTCCACATCGACGGCGGGCTCCACGCCACCGAGGTCGCGCATGCCCAGCACACCATGCAGCTGGCCTACGACCTGGCAAGCGAGACCGCGGACCCCGAGCTCCTTCGAATCCTCGACAACGTCGTGCTTTTGCTGTGGCCGTCGATCAACCCGGACGGCCAGACCATGGTCGCCGAGTGGTACCGCTCGAACCTCGGCACCCCGTTCGAGGTGTCGAGCCTTCCGGAGCTCTACCAGGACTACATCGGCCACGACAACAACCGCGACGGCTACATGCTCAACATGCTGGAGTCGCGGGTGGTGACCCGGGTCACCCGTGAGTGGGAGCCGCAGATCCTTTACAACCATCACCAGTCCTCGCCGTTCCCGACGCGGATCTGGATCCCGCCGTTCGCCGAGCCGATCTCCGAATTCGTGCACCCGTTGATGTGGCGGACAGTCAACCTGATCGGCATGTCGATGGCCCAGGCGCTCGAGGAGCGTGGCCAGAGGGGCGCGGTGCACATGGGCACCGGCTTCGACAACTGGTACCCAGGGTTCATCGACCACGCCAACAACTTCCACAACGTCGCGTCGCTGCTCACCGAGACCGCGCTCTACCGCTACGCGACGCCGCACTTCTACACCCTTGCCGACTTCCCGCGCGATCGTCGCGACTTGCGGCCGCAGTCGCTGTACTCGAGCCCGTGGCAGGGGGGCTGGTGGAAGCTGCGCGACGCGGTCGACTACATGCTCACCGCCTCGATCTCGGTGCTCGACATCGCCGCCAAGTACAAAGAGGACCTGCTGTACAACCGCTACCAGGCCGGTCGTGACGTCACGGAGTACCACCGCAACAACCCGCCGTTCGCCTACTTCGTGCCCCAGGCGCAGCGCGACCCGGTGGCCGCGGTCGAGTTGCTGCGCCGGCTTGCTTTCAACGGCATCGATATCCAGCGCCTGCGCGAGGCGGTGGTCGCGGAAGGCCAGCCTTTCCCTTCGGGCACCTGGGTGATCGCGATGGACCAGCCGTTCGCGAACTTCGTCCGCCAGCTGTTCGCGGCCCAGTCGTACCCGGACCTCCGCGAGTATCCCGAAGGCCCGCCCGACCAGCCCTACGACATTGCCGGCTGGACCCTGCCCTACCAGATGGACGTGCGGGTGGTCGAGGCGCGAGAGCCGCTGTCCGAAGCGGTGCGCGCGGCGCTCGAGCCGGTGGCCGGCGCGGTGGCCGACTGGAAGGCCGATCGCGGGGCGCGCGGCGCCGATGCCGCTGGCTTCGATAGCGTTCCCGGCGCCGGCTTCGACACTCAAGCGATTGCCGCCGGTATCTTGCCGCCCGAAGGACGGGTTTCCGGCAGCGGTCCGGCGCTGATCCTCGACCCCGCGCAGAACAACACCTTCCGAGCGCTCGCGCGCGCCTGGAAGGCGGGCGCTACGGTGTCGTTTCGCACCGGTACGCCGGCCGGTGCGACCGGCTCGACGAGCGGCAACTACACAGTCAGCGGTCTCGCCGACGGTGCCGCGTCTTCGCTGGTCTCCGAGCTGCGGCTCCAGGCGACTCGAGGTCCCGCCGCCGGCACCCGGCTGGAGCGTCCGCGGCTCGCGCTCTACCGGCCATGGACCGCGAGCGTGGACGAGGGCTGGACCCGCTTCCTGCTCGAGGCCTACGAGATCGGTTTCGAGAACGTCCGTGACGCCGAGATCCGGGCCGGCGGCCTGCACTCGCGGTTCGATGTGCTGCTGCTCGCCGACATCTCTCGACGCGAGATCACCGAGGGCTTCGCCACGGGCACGGTGCCGGCCCGTTATGCCGGTGGGCTCGGCCGCGAGGGCGCGCGAGCGATCGAGGAGTTCGTGCGCACCGGTGGCACCCTGGTGACCATCAACGACAGCAGTCTCTATGCGATCGACGAACTGCATCTGGCAGTCGAGAACGTGGTCGAAGAGACCGCGCGCGCCGAGTTCTTCCTCGGCGGCTCGATCGTCGAGGTGATCGTCGACCCGTCGCACCCAGTGATGAGCGGAATGCCCGAGCGCGCCAAGGTGATGGCGGGTCCGAGCCCGGTGTTCACCACCAAGGAGGGCTTCGTTGGCACTGCTATCGCCCGCTACCAGACCGAGGGCACGCCGTTGATCTCCGGGTACCTGCTCGGGGAGAAGCACCTGCAAGGGTTCGCCGCCGCGCTCGATGTCCGCCACGGCGCCGGCCGGGTGGTGCTCCTCGGGTTCCGTCCGCAATGGCGCGGCCAGCCCTTCGGCACGTTCCGGGTCCTGTTCAATGCCTGTCTCTACGGCGCCCAGCTTGCGGCTGCGACGCCGCCGAACCCGGATTTCTGGAAGCCCCCGAAGAAAGAAGAACAGAAGAAAGAAGAAGAGAAGAAGGACCAAGAAGAAAAGCCGGTGAAGAAGGAAACCGAGACCGAGCCGGACGGCGACCGCGGTCGGTGATCGCGCGGTGAATGACCGACCACTCCAGCGAGCGTGGCGGTCGATCTCGGACCGCCGACTCCGTGGAGGCGCCGATCAGGGGCTGGCCGCGATCACCCGCGCCGCCCATTCCCGCAGCGCGGCGTAGTCCGCCTTGCCGTTGGCGGCGCGCTCCAGGCTGTCGCGAAACAGCACTCGCCGCGGCGCCTTGTAGCCGGCGAGCCGCGTCTTCACCCACTCGGTGAGCTCGACCGCCAACGGCCCCGACTCGACGCCGATGGCGGGAGCCGTCGCTTCGATCACCGCGGTGACCATCTGGCCGAAGCGCGGGTCGGGGAGGCCGACGCACACCGCGTCGCGCACTTGAGGATGCTGTTTGAGCGCCTCCTCGACCTCTTCGGGAAACACCTTCTCGCCGCCGGTGTTGATGCACACCGAGCCGCGACCGAGCAGGCGCAACGAGCCGTCGGCGTCGACCGTCGCGTAGTCGCCGGCAATCGAGTAGCGGACGCCGTCGATCGTCGGAAAGGTGGCGGCGCTCTTTCCTGGGTCTTTGTAGTAGCCGACCGGCAAGCGGCCGGTGACCGCGATTCGCCCGACCTCATCCGAACCGGGCTCGACCTTGCGGCCGTCGTCGGTGATCACGCAAGCATGGTCGCCGAGGGTGAAGCGCGCGGTCGGGGTGGCGGTGTCGCCGGTCGACTCGGCGCGGCCCATCCCGATCGACTCCGAAGACCCGAGACCGTCGGCGAGCACCATCTTCGGATTGTGGCGCAGCAGCCCGGCCTTCACTTCGGCGCTCCACATCACCCCCGAAGAGACCATGAACTCGAGGCTCGAGACGTCGAAGCGACCGGGCTCCTGGTCGAGTGCGGCGAGCAGCGGCCGGGCGAAGGCGTCGCCGACGATCGCGACCGACTGCACCCGCTCGCTCCTGATCGCCTCGAGGGTGGTCACCGGGTCGAAGCGCGGGCTCTCGAGAGTGATCACCGAGCCGCCGTTGAGCAGCGCGCCGAGGGCGGTCAGGAATCCGGTGCCGTGCATCAACGGACACGCCGGCAGCTGCACCCGGCGCAGCAGCAGGCTTTCCATTTGGGCGCGTACTCCGTCGAGGCCGCCGGCGAGGTCGAAGGGCTCGGGCCGGCCGTTGTTGACCAGATGCCAGAGGTCGTCCTGGCGCCACATCACTCCCTTGGGCATGCCAGTGGTGCCGCCGGTATACAGCAACCACAGGTCGTCGCCGCTACGCGCCCAAGGAATCTCCGGCGCCGCGACGCCGTCGGCGATCGCGTCTTCGTAGGCAATGGCCCAGGCGGGCCGCGGACCGCTCTGGTCGTCGACCCATAACCAGGTGCGGATTCGCGGCAGCTTCGGCCGCAGGCCCGCGATCCGCTCGGCGAAGGCGCCGTGGAAGATCACGGCGGTGACGTCGGCGTTGTCCCAAAGGTAGGCGAGCTCGGCCTCGACGTAGCGGTAGTTGGTGTTGACCGGCACCAGCGAAGCTCTGAAGCAACCAACCACCGATTCCATGTACTCGGGACAGTTGGTCAGGTATTGCGCCACCTTGTCTTGACGGTGCGCCCCCTCGGCGACCAGGCTGCGCGCCAAGCCTTCGGCGCGGCGGTCGAGCTCACGCCAGGTGAATCGGCGCTCATGGCGGCCAAGGGCAACCTGCGCCTGTCTCTCGGGCGCCGAGGCGGCCACTGCTTCGAGCAGGTCAGCGAGGTTCCAAGAAGTCATGGGTCGGTCGGGGTCCAGGTTGAAGGTCGCAGTCTTCCACATCTGGCTGCCGAGCTGCGACCGGCTGCCGGTTCGTGGGCAGGTATTCTCGTCCCCTCGTTCCCACAGGAGGCACCTATGATCCAGCGGGTCGTCTTGGTCAAGCTCAAGCCTGCGTTTGCGACCGATGAGCAGCGCCGGCTGATTGCCGAGCACACCCGTCAAGTGTTGGGCGCGGTGCCCATGGTGCGCGAGCTGCGGGTCGGGGTGGTCGCCGAAGACCGTTCCGCCCGCGAGTTCGACCTTGCTCTCCTGCTCCGCTTCGACGATCTCGACGCGGTCGAGGAGTGGCGCACCGAGAAGACCCATCGGGCCTACGTGGATGTCTACTTGCGGCCGATGACCGACAAGATCCGGTTGTGGAACTTCGACGCGGGGTAGCGGCGGCGCTCGGCTACTTGAGCTTCCGATCGAAGTAGGCCAGCACCGACCGCAGAGCCTCTCGGGTGGGATGACCCTCTCGGTCGTGGAAGTCGAGGGTCAGCACCGAGTGTCCCTTCCCGGGCAGGGTCTCGAGCTTCACGCGCTCGCGATCGTCGTTGAACGAGCGATCGATGGCTTCGAACTTGGCGGCGGTGCAAAAGCTATCCCCGGCGAACCGAAACGCCAGCATCGGACCGACCTCATCGAGACGGGCTCTGACAGCGGTTGCTTCCTGATCGCTCATGTGCAGCGCGCTGGGGCCGAAGAAGGGTAGGGAAGGCTGAGAAGCGACGGCGGCGAGCACGCTGTCGTCGGCGATCAGCGAGATCGCGAAGTTGCCGGTGAGGCACATCCCTATCACCCCGACGCCGGCGACCCCCTGGCGCTCGCGAACGTCCCGGCACAACGCTCGCAGCCAGTCGACCAGAGGGCTGCTGCTGTTCTTGGCGAACAGATGCAGCTCTCGCCGCATGCACAGGACTCGCACCGAGTTGCCGAACATCGAGATCTTGCCAAGCGGTCCGAAGAGGTGCGGCAGCACCACCCGGTAGCCGCCCGCAATCAGCCGATCGGCAAGGTCCAAAGTCGCGCGACCGATTCCCGGCAGCTCCTGAATCAAGACGACCGGCGGTCCTTGGCCGCGCTCGTAGACCGTATGGGTGACTTCGGCACCTGTCCGCAGTCGAGCGGTGAATGGGCGTTCGTTGTAGCCTTCCATCGTCTTCGAATGGCAGAACGTCGATCTTGAGGAAGAGGGTACCGACGAGCCTACCAGAGCCTGCTGGCGCGGCGCCTGGGTCGCTTACATCCCGAGCCCGGTGAGGCCGCGGTAGACCTTGAGCAGCTCGGCGGGGAGCGCCGCGACTTCGTCGATCACCAGATAGCGCTCCTCGGGGCACATCTCCCGCAGATAGTCGTGGCCTGCCGGGTCGACGGTCAGGCAAAAGGTGGCGATCCCGAGGCGGTGGGCCTCGCGCAGCGCGATCATGGTGTCGGCGATACCGTGGGCGGGGCTCGAGCGATCGGGTCCGTAGTCGCAGTCCTGGGGGTAGCCGTCGCTGACCACCACCAACACTCGGGTGCGCGCCGGATCGCCCTCGAGCTTGGCGACCGCGTGGCGGATCGCGGCACCCATCCGGGTGCTCTGGCGTGGAGCGAGAGCGCCCAGCCGCGCCTTGCGCGGGGTGTCCCAGGTCTCGTCGAGCTCCTTGACGACGTAGCAGTCCACTTGACGCCGGCCGTAGCCCGAGAAGCCATAGATGGCGTAGCGATCGCCGAGAGTCTCGAGCGCCTCGGCCATCAGGGCCATGGCCTCCTTCTCGACGTCGATCACCCGGCGTCGGGGCTCGACCATTGGCGCTTGAGGATAGAGCCAGCCCATGGTCTCGTGAGGCTCCTCGCCGGCGAGGATGTCGACGAAGTCGTAGCCCCGCGAGACCGGCCGGTCGCCGTCATCCGACCCGGCTGGGCGATCGACTCGCGCCGCCGGGTCGATCACCGGACTGTCGGTCGACGCGCTCATGTCGAGAAGGAACACCGCGGTGACGTCGCGCTCCTGCCGTTGGCGGCGGCGGTGGATGTCGTCAACGAGCGGCCGTCCGGCGCGGCGGTCGACCAGGGCTTCGATCAGGCGGTCGAGGTCGAGATCGTCGCCGTTCTCGAGCCGTCGGAGATGGCGCAGCGCCGCCGGTCGCAGGGCCGCGAACTGTCGCTTGACGACTCCTAGCAGCTGGTGGTGACGGGCGAGCGCTTCGTCGACGAATGCCGCGTCGCCGCCGTCGAGACCGTGCTCGCGCAGCGCGCACCAACGCTGGCGGTAGCCCGCGAGATCGCGGTCCCACTCCGGGTACACGAAGACGTCACGATCGGCGGCGTAGGTCTTGAGCTCGCGCGAGAGCGCGCGGGCGAGGTCGGCCGGATGCTTCGATGCGTCGGACGAAGTGGATTCGGTCGACGGTCCCTCGAGCGTTTCGGTGGCTGCGCTCGAATCCCCGCCGGCGGCTCCGCGCTCCGCCGCTCCATCGACCGGCCCAGTGATCGTGCCAGTGATCGTGCCAGTGATCGGACCTGTGGCAGCGTCGCTGTCGCCGCCAGCGGAATCGCGTTCCGGCCCGGGGTCGAGGGCGAGCTCGGCGTCAGGCTGGTCGAGCAGGGCCAGCAGGCCGAAACTGTCGGCGTCGACCAGCGGGCGCAGGTTCTCGACCTCGGTGATCGCGCCGCGGGCTGCTTCCTCGTCATCCCTTGACGTGCTGCTGCCGTGGTTGCGCAGCAGCTCTCGGGCGCGGTCGCGAAGCGCCAGCCGGCGTTGCACGATGTCGGGACGCAGGCCGCCCTGGAAGGCGACGGCGAGGTCGAGCGCGCTGGCCTCTCTGGGCTGGTCGAGATCGGTCTCGCTGGGGTTGTCGAGCCACGGGTAGACGTCGAGTGTCGCGATCGCGGTTGTGTACACCGTCGAGGTAAGAGCCTCGAGGGCGTCGGCCCAGCGAGCGAGGTCCTCGAGAACCCGACTCCAGTCGCGGTCGGGCGGTTGGTTCGGACCCAGGCTGTCGAACAGCGGACCTGGGTCGCGCTCTAGGCTGCGGCGCACCAGCCACTCAATGACCGGCGATTCGCCTCGGACCCGCTCGCCGTCGCGGTGCGTCTCGAGGTCACGAAGAGCGGCGGAGCGCAGGCGCCCTAAGGTGCCGGCGAATCCACGGTAGCGATCTTCGATGCGAGCCGACAGGCGGAGGATCTCGAAGCGAGTGAACAGCCGGCGCGCGCTTGCCGGGCTCTGGAAATTGTCGAAGAAGCGTCCAAGCTCGGACTGTTCCGCGCTCGTGGATGGCGCGCGCAGTCGGGCTTGTGTCAGTGGCGCCTTCCGGGCTGCCAGCTGCGTCTCGAGGCGGGCGAGATCGAAACTCAGAGTCCCGTACTCGTAGTGGGCGAGCTGGAAGAGGATCGCCGCCTTGTAGTAGTCCAGATCGTCGCCGTCGCGCGCGATCCGAGCCAGCTCCGGCAGGTAGATAGTCGAACCGTCGGAGGTGGCGAGGTCAGCGTGGACCAGGGCGAGTGCCGCGGGCGCTTCGCCGGTCGTGAGCAGCGGGATGGGAGCGGCCGCGAAGGCTTCGATATAGAGCGAGAGCACCCGGTGGAAACGGTCGAGACCCGGCTCGCCGCTCACCTCCGTCGCCCTCGCGCGAGTGCAGGGATCATCCGGAAACCCTCATCCGAGCACAGTCATCCGAGTGCCTTCACCCGACTTCCGGCACTCGAGCACCCTCATCCCATGACAGTGGCCGCGAGCTCGCGAACAGCTCGCTGGACCTCGGGATCATCGCTGACCGCGCGGCAGACCGCCGCCTCGCACGCGCGGTCGACCGCCAGGCCGCCCGCCACCAGCTGGCCGGCGTAGATCAAGAGCCGAGTGCTGACTCCCTGATCGAAACCGTGGGCGCGCAGGTTGCGCACTCGCACTCCGAGCTCGGCAAGGTCGCTGGCGATTCCGGTATCGACACCGGCCTCGTGGGCGATGACCTCGGCTTCGAGGTCGGGTGGCGGGTAGTCGAGCTCGAGGGCGACGAAGCGCTGGCGGGTGCTCGGCTTGAGGTCTTTCGCAAGGCTCTGGTACCCAGGGTTGTAAGACAACACCAACAGGAAGTCAGGATGGGCGTCGAGCACCGTGCCGAGCTTCTCGATCGGCAGGATGCGACGATGATCGGTGAGGGAGTGGATGAGCACCGTGGTGTCCTTGCGCGCCTCGACGATCTCGTCGAGATAGCACACCGCGCCGCCGCGCACCGCCTGGGTCAGCGGCCCGTCGATCCACACCGTCTCTTCGCCGCGCAACAAGTAGCGCCCCACTAGATCGGTGGCCGTCAGGTCTTCGTGGCAGGCGACGGTGACCAGCGGACGCTCGACTCGTCGGCGAGTCGCAGGCGCGTCGGCGCCGCGGAACAACCGATGGACCATCGACTCGATGAACCGGGTCTTGCCACACCCGGTGGGCCCCTTGAGCAGCACCGGCAGCCTTGCTGAGTAGGCGGCGGCGAACACCTCGACCTCGTCGCCAATCGGCAGGTAGTAGGGCTCGTCTGCGCCGACCGCGCCGCAGACCGCGCCGACCGGGTCGTCGGCGTCGCGCCGGTGCCGGATCCCGCTAGAAGCCTTGAACTCTGGAACTTGATTCACTGTGTCAACTCTAGCCAGGAGGACGTTCGCCGACGCTTCGGAGTTCGAGACTTCTAGGAGCCGAAGGCCGTCTGCGGCCCCGCGCCCGTCCGCGGTCGCTCGAGCGGGGTGATGACTAGCGGGATCGTGGCATGAGCGAGCCGGTGAGCCGTCGGTTGCCGGGGACTTGTGACAACCACGATCCCGCTAGTCGTCGGGGCCACGGGCGCCCTCGAGATAGGCGTAGCCCTGGAGGCCGCGCTCGTAGAAGCGGAGCATTCTGCCCGAGGTGCGGGCGTCGATGCGACCGTCACGCACCGCTGCCTCGAGGTCGCTGCGCATCCTCCGCACCAGCTCCTTGGCATCGAACTGGACGTAGGCGAGGACTTCGCTGACCGTGTCGCCGCGCACCAGCTCGTCGATCACCAGCTGGCCGCTCGGCTCGAGCTCGACGTGGACCGCGTTGGTGTCGCCGAGAAGGTTGTGGAGGTCGCCCAGGATCTCCTGGTAGGCGCCGAGTAGGCAGAAGGCTAGGTAGTACGGCTGGTCGCCCGGCTCGTGGAGCGGCAGCGTTTTCTTGACGTCGCGGAGGTCGATGAACTGGTCGATCTTGCCGTCGGAGTCGCAGGAAATGTCCCCGAGCACACCTAGGTGATCGGGGCGCTGCTCGAGGCGATCGATCGGCAGGATCGGGAACAGCTGGTCGATCGCCCAGCTGTCGGGCATGCTCTGGAACACCGAGAAGTTGCAGAAGTAGGTGTCGACGAGCTGCGAGTCGAGACCCTCGAGCTCTTCCGGGAGCTCCTCGAGGTCGCGGGCCAGCCGGCGGATTCGCCGGCAGATCCGCCAGAACAGATCTTCGGCGGCCCCCCGCTGCTCGAGATTGAGGTATCCGAGCCGGAACAGGCTGAGCGCTTCGTCGAGCGCCGCCTGGGCGTCGTGATAGCACTCGGTGAGGTTTTTCTTGCCGAGGGTGTCGTGGGTATCGAGCAGATCGTGAAGCGGCTGCGGCGCTTCGTCGGCCAGGGACTTTAGGATCGCGCGGTGTCCATAGCTGCTGGTTCCGAGGACATTGGTCACCAAGACGCTGTGGTAGGCCGAGATAGCGCGGCCGCATTCGGTGACGATCGTGGGATGCTCGATCGTGGCGTCGTCGCAGACGTTCTGGACGTGATAGATGACGTCGTTGACGTACTCCTGGAGGGTGTAGTTGACGCTCGACTCGAAGTTGGTCTGCGAGCCGTCGTAGTCGACCCCGAGGCCGCCGCCGACGTCGAGCACCTCGAGTCCGGCACCGGCGCGCTTCAGGTCGGCGTAGATCCGGGCGCCTTCGGTCACTGCCTCTTTGATCTGACGGATGTTGGTGATCTGGCTGCCGACGTGGAAGTGGAGCAGCTTCAAGCGGTCGAGCATGCCGACCTCGCGCAGCCGCGCGACCGCGTCGAGGATCTCGCCAGCGGTGAGTCCGAACTTCGAGCCGTAGCCGCTCGAAGTCCGCCAACGGCCGGCGCCGCGGCTGGCCAGCTTGGCGCGCACTCCGATTCGCGGGCGCACTCCGTAGGTCCGAGCGAGCTCGATCACCAGATCGAGCTCGGTAGCCTTCTCAACCACCGGGGTGATGTGGCGGCCCATCTTGGTCGCCAGCATCACGGTCTCGATGTACTCGTGATCCTTGAAACCGTTGCACACGATCGGGGTGCGGTCGTCGGCGATCGCGATCACCGCCAGGAGCTCCGGTTTCGATCCGGCCTCGAGGCCCCAGCCGTGCGGCCGGCCGGCGGCGAGAATCCGCTCGACCACCTGTCGCTGCTGATTGACCTTGATCGGATAGACGCTGTAGTGGTGGTTGCGGTACGAGTTCTCGGCGATTGCCAGGTCGAAGGCGTCCTGGATCTCCTTCACTCGGTGCTCGAGGATGCCACCGAAGCGCAGCAGCAGAGGTGGCTCGACGCCGCGCTCGAGGAGGTCATCGATCAGGCTCTTGATGTCGATCGCGCGCAGCGGCTCGCGATCCGGATGGACGCACAGGTGACCGGCGCCGCTAACCGAGAAGTAGCCATGCCCCCAGCGGGCGACATCGTACAGTTCTTCGGACTCGGCCGGCGACCATCGGCGGCGGGTCTTCTTCGGCTCAGCGACCGCCGCCGCGGCGCGGTCGGATATCTCTTGGGTCAAGGGCGTGTCCTCGCTGATAGGGACCGGCGGAATCGCCGCCGTGGTTCGAAGAATGTAGCCGATTGTCGGGTGCGGCGCGACCGGTCGCGCTGGCGAACGGTGAAAGCTCGGCGCGCGTCCGCGGGCTCAGAGCTTCCAAGGGACTCTTCGTTTCACACCGAGGGCTTCGGGTTTCTTCGAACGTACGCGGTTTGAGAGGCCGATGTAGTCTTCGCCGCGGGCTCTTCAGTTGCCCGGGGGCGTCCTCGTAAGTCCCTCGCCAGGCCTTTCTCTTGGGCCGCTAGCTTGGCCCTGGCTTGAGATTCTCCGCTTTCAGACTGCTGTGTTTTGCGATCTGATCGTAGTGTGCGTCGAGGTGGTAGAGAGTGGCGTTCGAGGAGATGGCGGAGGCCGCGATGATCAGGTCGGTCGCCGGCACCGTGAACCCCTCTTGCCGCAATCGGAATCCGAGATCGGCCGCGAGGTCGAACTGTGTGTGGCCGAGCTCCAGCCAGTGATACGCCCGAAAATCGGCCGCGAGATTGTCGTGGTCCTTCTGGCTCGAGGCGAAGGCCATCAGTTCCACTTGGATGAGGCCGTTGATCGCCACCGAGTCGGTAGCCACCGCCTCGGCGATCGTGGCGCGTGTCCGCGGGTCACCAGAGGGGCGGTAGTATTCGATCAACGCCGAGCTGTCGGTGAGGATCATCGATCAGCCCGTAGTTTGCGCAGCGTCGCCTGATCCAACGAGATCTCGACCTTGCCCTGGTGAGCCAGCGCCGCTGCGAGCCGTTCGCGACGGAGTACTTCCTGCAGTGCTAGCCGGATCGTCTCGGCTTTGGAGTGGGCTCCGAGAGCTGCCTGCGCCTTGCTGACCAGCGCTGTATCGATGGTGATGGTCATTCGGCTCATCATGCACCTCCGGACGCACCACCATGGTACACCATCGACTGGTGCGTCCGTACATCCCTGGGTCGTGACACCAGCGCGCAACGCGCTCGGGTCGTTCCTTGACATCAAATCATCACACGCCTACGCTTTGATGCATGAGAACGACTCTCACCCTCGATGAGGATGTCAGCGCCGAGCTCGAGGAGGTTTGTCGGAGCCGGGGGGAGAAGCTCCGGATCGTTGTGAATGAAGCCCTTCGAGCCGGGCTGTTGGCTCTGAAGCAGAAGCCGCCGTCGGACCATCAGCGTTATCGGACGTTGCCAGTGTCTCTCGGCAAGCCTCGGCTTCCGGATCTCGACGACATCTCGGAAGTGCTCGCCGTCGCCGAGGGAGACCATCGCCCGTGATCCTGGTCGACGCCAACCTGTTGCTCTACG
The DNA here is from genome assembly GCA_032128015.1 of Holophagae bacterium. Lineage (GTDB taxonomy): Bacteria > Acidobacteriota > Thermoanaerobaculia > Multivoradales > Multivoraceae > JAQBHE01. The sequence continues at coordinate 1,039 of JAQBHE010000534.1, read as the reverse complement.
CCAAGATCGCCGACTACGCCCAGCACGAACGAGCCCGCGACTGGCTCGACTCGAAGCTCAACGAGCCGGCTCGAGTTGGGCTGCCGTGGCCGTCGTTGCTGGCTTTCCTTCGGATCGCGACCAACTCGCGCCTGTTCGCTCGGCCGCTCGGAATCGCGTCGGCCTGGGAGCAGGTTTCGAAGTGGCTCGATCTGCCACAGGTCTGGATCCCGTCACCGACCGAGAGGCACGAGGCGATGCTCGCGAGCCTTCTCGGGGACAGCTCGGTCGTCGCTGGATTGGTGATGGACGCTCACCTCGCCGCGCTTGCGTTGGAGCACGGTCTCGTGCTCCACAGCACCGACGGCGACTTCGGTCGCTTCGCGGGGCTGCGGTGGGTGAATCCGCTTCGCGAAGATCCGCCAAAGAGCTGAGCGCGCTATGGCGGTTTCGATCACCAGTCAGGCCGCGTCGGTGGTGCGGGGCGCCTGCGGGCACGACTGTCCGGACACCTGCAGCTGGGTGGTCGAGGTGAGAGACGGCGTTGCGCTGCGACTGTCCGGCAATCCTGACCACCCGTTCACCCGCGGCATGCTGTGCGCGAAGGTCAATCACTATCTCGAGCGGGTGTACCACGCCGAGCGGGTGCTGCACCCGTTGAAGAGGGTGGGACGCAAGGGCGAAGGGAAGTTCGTCCGCGTCGCCTGGGACGAAGCGTTGGCCGACATCGCCGCGCGGTGGAAGGCGATCGTTGCGGAGTCGGGCGCCGAGGCGATCTTGCCCTACAGCTCGGCGGGCGTACAGGGGTTGATCCAGCAGAACTCGCTCGACATGCGGCTGTTCGGCTCGATGGGCGCGAGCGCGCTCGATCGCAACATTTGCGGTGCGGTGGCGTCGGCCGGTCTGACAGCGACCATCGGCTGCGACACCGGCATCGACCCAGAGGAGATCGTCCACAGCCGGTTCATCGTGTTGTGGGGCACCAACACCATCGTCACCAACCTGCACTATTGGCCGTTGGTGCGCGAGGCGCAGAGCCGGGGCGCCAAGGTCGTGGTGG